>CAXBBB010000010.1:0-12869 GCA_963973615.1 uncultured Rhodothermales bacterium
GAGTAAGGGGACCGACTGGTCAAAGGCATAGCGCACCTCGCTCCGACCAGCGCGATAGGCCGGACGGAGTGTGAGGCGCAGCGCCGTCAGTCGCAGGTGCACTGTGCGGTGGGTGCTCGCATCGGAGAGTCCGTGAGCGAGCGCGGCGTGCCCGTCGAAGTCGAGAGGCACGCGGGCACGCGTGGCGGAGAGAGCACCGAAAAAGCGCAGGCAGCGATCCGACGAGCTCGACCCGGCCAGTCGAACTCGGTATGCGGTCGCGTGGGCCGATGCGCGCCCCTCGAAGCGATGCGAGATAGGCAACGCGCTGCCGACCACGTAACCGAGCACCGGAGTAGCAGCCGCCCCCTCCCCGCTCCAGCCCGTGCGACCTGCCGAGACACTGCCCTCGACCCAGGCGCCACCTCGGCCTGTATGCCGCGCGCGCAGAGAGAGCCCCGCGCTGCCGCCGATGAGGTCGAAGCGGCCCAGGTCCGTGATGTCGAGCGGCCTCCCGTCGGAGGTAGGCACAGCCTCTGGAACGGACGTGGCCTTGGAGAGCGATATCCACGCAGCGCCTTCGGCAGCGATCCACGTCGAAGGACCCAGAAGGCGGCGCACGCCGGATTCGAGCCCGACTGTGTGACTGCGTGCGGTCGTGTGGATCGTGCGGTCTCCGCGCAGCGCTTCGGAACCGGTGTTGCGGTAGCGGACCTGAGTTTCGGCGTGCGACGCACGAGCCTTGGCGCCGAGGGTGAATGCGTAGCGATCGTTCACCGCCTTGCTCAAGGCCATACCTCCCGCCACCGAGAGGTCCGAAAGGCGAATGCTGTGCGCGTCTCCGAACGTGGGTTCGACCAAGTCGAAAAACAGAGCGTTGGCGAGGGCGTCCGAGTTACTCGCCGGAAAGTCGATGACCTGGCTCCGGATCGCTTGAGAAGTGCGCTGGACCGACGCCCATCCTCGCCCGGAAAGCCGCTCGCCTTCCATCTCGGCTCCGACTCTCAGCATCACGCCTTTGCCATCTTCGAAGGAGAGCGCTACGTCGGCGCGCGGGTCGGTCCAGCGCAGCGCTGAGTGGTCCCGAGCAAACTCGACGTCCAAGCCGAATGCCCGTCCGCCCACCGAAACCGGCGCAGTCACACGAAGCATCGTCCGGCTGCCACTGACGTCATGGGCCACTCCGTCGTCGCTTCGGGCTGAGTACGTGTCGTCGTACCGATGGAAAATGCTCAGGCCGAGCTCGTCTGGTACATCGGCCGAATAGGCGAATTCATCTCCGGCGTCCGTCCCCAGAAGTCCGTCAATGCGCGCGCCCATCGGCTGAGCATCCACAGTCCTCCATCCCCCGCCGAAGGCGAGAGCTAGAACTAAGATCGAGGAGTGAATAGGGCGCATGGAACACGGCGTTGCACCTGACTCGGCACATACAGCGAAGCTATTCCTAGCCCTCCTCAGGCATCAACCACGTAATGGCGTGGTTCTGACACCGGCCGCTCCATTTTCGAGGAGCCTCGGCGCGCAGGCGCTGCTCCTCGGGATCTCGCCCTGTCGATGGGAGATCGCTCGCGCCCCGCCCCTACGCTTCGACTGGCCCCGTGCTGCGGACGAACGAGGCGAGGCTTTCCAGGTACTTTGCCACGAATGCGCGCGTCGCCTCATCGGTCAGGCGTCCATCTTCGAATTTGCTCATGGCACTGCCCACGAGCACGCCGGGGTGCGGCATCAGCCGGGCCATGACTGCGGCGAGGACGAGCTTCATCGCCTGCTGCCCGCGCGCCGTTCCGACGGGCGACGGCGAGACGCCCATCAGTCCTACCGGCTTACCGACGAGGCATGACTGGTACGACGGACGGCTCGCCCAGTCGATCGCGTTTTGCAGCAAGCCGGGAACGGTATGATTGTACTCGGGCATCGCGATCAACACCCCGTCTGCCTGAGCGATTTGTGTGCGCAGGCGCGTGACGGTGCCGGGTGCCGCCTGCCCGGTTTCAAGGTCGGCGTTGTAGAGCGGGAGGTCGCTGATGTCGAGCAGGTCGAGTGTAACGCCGTCCGGTAGCAGATCGGACTGGATGGTTTCGAGCAGCGCGCGGTTGAGCGAGCCTTTGCGTAAGCTTCCGGCGATGCCGACGAGATGGAGCGAGGAGGTCATGAAGTCGTTTCGAGTGGATGAGCTTGTTGCAACGACTATCTCTACACCCAGGGTTCTCGCCTGTCCGGTTGGTCACAATCCAGCGCTCCGGCTGGAACGCAAAAAAGCGGGCGACGCCGTAGCATCGCCCGCTCCCCCCATCAGACCTCTTCAGGCTGCCGCCGATCCCGAGCAAACCCCTATGAATGCGCGGAGGGCTAGTGTGGCAACCATGAGGCTGAAACTTGCGCAGCGGGTATGCCCCTGCTGCGGATGATGTATCGGCAGCAGGAGTAGAGACCTTAACTGCTCAGGTGAATTAGATGGGACTCGCCCCGAATCGCCCCCTGGTCTGACCTTGTGACGCTTTGGGAGTCGATAGTCAGCGCAGCGATTGGAAACCTGGCCGACACACGCTAGGCCGTCGCAAGAAGCGCAACTGCGACCGGCGCGGCGGTTCGCATTACCGTTTCGACAAATCGCGTGATTCTCCATCCGTATTCCTCCAACGGAGTGCGTGGCATGTCCGATATTAGTCAACCTATGCCGCCTCAGCGCGGCATCCCGGAGGGTTGCCCGAGCGGTCGAAGGGGCACGCCTGGAAAGCGTGTGTGCCAGTTTCTGGTACCGAGGGTTCGAATCCCTCACTCTCCTCCATCCACGCGTCACGAAGGGCAGGCTCTGCGACTGCTGTCGACGGCGCCCCACGAGCCGCGTCCGACGAATCCTGCCCGCGATGAACAGTATGACCGGCTTCGGCCGCGCCTCGGCGGACTACGACGCAACGCGCGTCGACGTGGAAGTGCGATCGGTCAATCACCGGCACCTGGAATCGTCCATCCGCCTTCCGCGCGTGCTGGCTGATCGCGAGGCTGCGCTCGTCGCCTACCTGCGCAGCCGATTCGAGCGCGGAAAGTTCAACGTCTCCGTCTCACTCGAAGCAGATGCGTCCGACACCGCGCCTCAGGTCGATGCCGCCGCCGCCAAAACGTACGGCGCCCTCCTGCGCGACCTCGCCGACGCTGCCGGTACCCAGACCCCAACGCTAGCCGACGTACTCCGCTTCTCGGACGTACTGCGCCAACCCACCGCCGACGAGTCGGGGGATGGCGAAGTATGGCGCGTAGCCGAAATCGCGATCGCTCGTGCGTGCGACCGCCTCGCCCAGATGCGCGCCCAGGAAGGTCAGGCCTTGGCAGACGACCTCACGAGCCGACTCGACGCACTCGACCGCATGACGGATCAGGTCGAAGCCCGAGCACCATCACGCGTCGTCGAAGCGCGCGCACGTTTGAGAGAGCGGTTGGCCGAAGTGATGGACGACGAACGCCTAGACCCGACGCGGCTGGAAGTCGAAATCGCGCTGCTAGCCGACCGGCTCGACGTGACCGAAGAATGTGTTCGGCTCCGCGCCCACCTACGCTTCTTCCGTGAGGCGATGGCGTCGGACGAGGCGAGCGGACGGCGACTCAACTTTCTGGCGCAAGAAATCGGACGCGAGGTCAACACGGTCGGGTCGAAGGCAAACGACACTCAGATCGCGCACCTGGCCGTCGGCATGAAGGAGGAGCTAGAGAAAATCCGCGAGCAGGTCCAAAACGTCGAATGAGCACATCGCCCCATCGTATCATCGCGCTGACAGCCCCGAGCGGTGCAGGCAAGACGACGATTGCCCGCCGCCTACTGGCCGAACGCAACGACCTACGCTTCTCGGTTTCAGCTACAACACGTCCGCCGCGCGAGGGCGAAGTCGACGGCGTCCACTACCACTTCGTCTCGCCCGAGCGCTTTAGCGCCATGATCTCAGAGGGCGAACTACTCGAATACGAGGAGGTCTACCCGGGCCGCTACTATGGCACACTCGTCAGCGAGGTCGAGCGGGCGACTCAAACCGGCTCGGTCCTGCTTGACGTCGACGTAAAGGGCGCACTGCACGTCAAAGAACTCTTCGGAGAGCGCGCGTTGACGCTGTTCGTCGCTCCTCCCTCGCTTGACGAATTACGCGACCGATTAACCGCTCGCGGGACGGAGACTGCCGAAACGCTCGCCGTCCGTATGACCCGTGCTCAGGAAGAACTGACGTATGCGAAACGGTTCGACGCGGTCGTCGTCAACGACGATCTGGAGACCGCCGTTTCGGAAACTTATCGTCGCGTCACTGCATTCTTATCGACTTAATTTCTGCCCAACCGCATTCTATTTATGGCAATCCAGACCACCGACATGGCCGCGCTAACGGCGCAGACGAGCAGCATCTACGAATCCGTCGTCGTGCTGAGCAAGCGTGCCCGTCAGATCTCGTCGAACGAGAAGGCCGATCTCGACAACAAGCTGTCGTACTACGAAGGCTTCGGTCCCGAAATGGAAGACACCGCCATGTCCGCAGAGCAGGCCCGCGCGTCGATTGAGTTCGAGAAGAAGCCTAAGGCCAGCGAAATGGCGATCCGCGAGATGGAAGCCCACGAAGTCTACTTCCGCTATACCGAGGAAGAAGACTCGTTCTGATCCGCCTCGCCTGGCGATCTTTGGAGGACGCATTCCCGTTGGGGTGCGTCCTCTTTGCGTTTACCACCCGAACTCCATGCCTGACGCTCCCCTTCTCGACGGCCGCAAGATTCTCGTCGGCGTCACGGGCGGCATCGCGGCGTACAAAGCGGCGCTGCTGATTCGGGCGCTGCGCCGGGCGGGAGCGAGTGTGCAGGTGGTGATGACCGAGCATGCCGCGCGTTTCGTCAGTCCGCTGACGCTAGGCGCGTTGGCGGACGGTCCGGTCCATACGACACTCTGGCCCGAACACGCTGAAGCCGGGTGGACGCAGCACGTCCATCTAGGCTTGTGGGCCGACCTGATGCTCGTAGCTCCGGCTACCGCACAGACGCTATTCAAACTGGCAAACGGTGCGTGCGACAACATGCTTACTGCAGTTGCTTTGTCGCTGCGCTGCCCTCTCTTAGTGTGCCCGGCGATGGACCACGATATGTATCGCCATCCGGCGACGCAGGCCAACCTCGACACGTTGCGCTCGCGCGGTGTCCGCGTGATGCCACCCGAAACCGGACCACTTGCATCAGGCCTGATAGGTGAAGGCCGATT
Organism: uncultured Rhodothermales bacterium; assembly: GCA_963973615.1. Classification (GTDB taxonomy): domain Bacteria; phylum Bacteroidota; class Rhodothermia; order Rhodothermales; family BA12; genus CAXBBB01. The sequence goes on from CAXBBB010000010.1 coordinate 5,204, forward strand.
GCCTGAACCGAATGCCATCGTCGACCACGTAGTGCGTGTGGTGAGTGAGACACAGGACACGTCGATGAGCGGAAAACGCGTGCTCGTGACCGCTGGGCCGACACGCGAGCACGTCGACCCGGTCCGCTTTCTCTCCAATCCGTCGACCGGCACAATGGGCTTTGCGATCGCCGCCGAAGCTGCACTCAGGGGCGCCGATGTGACGCTGATTGCCGGGCCGGTCGCCCTGGACACGCCGCTGGGCGTAAAGCGCATCGACGTGACGACGGCAGCCCAAATGCATGCTGCCGCGATGGAGCAGGGACCGAGCGCGGACCTCATCGTCATGACCGCCGCCGTCGCCGACTACGCTCCCGCCGATATGCACGCGCACAAACTCAAAAAAGGCGACGACGACCTGACTCTCCGCCTGGTTCGTACCCCCGACATACTCGCCAAACTAGGCGCCACAAAGCCGGGGGGACAGACACTCGTTGGGTTCGCAATGGAGACGCAGGATGGTGTCGCCAATGCGCGCGACAAAATGAAGCGCAAGCACCTCGACGCCATCGTCCTCAATGTGCTGGGCGAGCCAGGCGCAGGCTTCGGGACCGGCACCAACCGCGTCACCCTGCTGCGCGCCGATCTGGAAAGCGAAGAGTTACCGATGGCGAGCAAAGCGGACGTCGCCCGGATGCTGCTCGACCGACTGGCCTGAGGATCTCTCTCGGGGAAAGCCTGTGGACAATCGGCTCTGTCATCCGCCCGTCACGCCGTTGTAGTCGGTGGAGGCGCGGACTAGTTTGCTCTGCCACCTCCTCTTTACCCTCCGACTTGTGGACTCCGTCTCCGCCCTACGCGACGCTCTCGTGTTTCAGCGCTCGCTCTGTGGGCCGGACGTGCCCTTTGTCGATCTCGACTTGGTCCGGCACGCACCAGCGCCTGAACAACGCGCGGAGCGATCTATCGCACAATCATTCGAAGCGTTGGACGAGACGGCATCGGACGGCGTTTCGACGGAGCCTCAGGCCGTCTCGCCGGTGTCACAGGGGGTGCCGGTCGACGAGACGGGTGCTGACGTTTCTCCTGACTACTCCGACGACGATATGGCAACCACCGACCTGTTCGGCGAACCCGTAGACGACCCCGGCGCCTCGCCCTACGACCGCATCGAAGCGCTCATCCCCGACAACCACCCGGCCAAACATGCCCAGTCGCTCGAAGAACTCGAGCGGATCGTCGCCGAAACCATCTTGGTGCCCATCGATGAGGAGCGGCAGAATCCGGTCTTCGGAACGGGCAACGCCGACGCTGACCTGATGATCATCGGCGAAGCGCCGGGTGCCGAGGAGGACAAGACCGGCGTTCCATTCGTTGGGCGCGCAGGCCAGTTGCTCGACAAGATCCTGTCGGCCGTCCACTTCGAGCGCGACGAGGTGTACATCGCCAACATCCTCAAGAGCCGTCCGCCGAACAACAGGGATCCGCTGCCTGCAGAAACTCAGGCCCACTTCCCGTTTCTGCTCAAACAGATGGTGCTGATCCAGCCCAAGATGCTGCTGTGCGTCGGGCGCACGTCGGGCAACGCACTGCTCGAACGAAAGTCGACGTTGGCTGCACTACGCGACACCTTTCACGACTATCATGGACTGCCTCTGGTCGTGACCTACCACCCGGCGGCCCTGCTGCGCAACGAGCAGTGGAAGCGTCCGACGTGGGAAGATGTCAAGATGCTCCGTACGCGCTACGACCAACTCGTAGGTTAACTCCAACCGCGCTCGCTCCATCCCAAGCGGAGAGGCGCCCGACCTTGTGCCGATGGCTGACGACGAACCGCGCTCGATGCGCATCAACATCGATCCCGAAAACGAGCGAGCGATCCCGTTCGACAAGATTACGGGAGCCGGTCGGCGTCAGAAAGACGTGGCGATGGTGCACGAAAAGGCGGGCCGACGTCCGCCTCAGGCCGTCGATGTGGAGCAGGCCGTCTTGGGAGCGATGCTCGTCGACCCGTCGGCGATTGCCCTTGCCATCGAGGTGCTGCCCGAGGAGTCGTTCTACGATCCGCGCCACGCCAAGATCTACACGGCGATCCTGAGCCTGTTCGAGCGCGACAACCCGGTCGACTACGTCACGCTGAGCGAAGAACTGCGGCGACGCGGCGAGTTGGAGGCCGTCGGGGGCGCCTACTACCTGACCGAACTGACGAGCCGCGTCGCGAGTGCGGCCAACGTCGAGTACCACGGTCGCATCATCGCCGAGCGGAGTCTGCTGCGGCGCTTCATCGAGACGACGAGTATCCTGATCGGCAAGGCATATGACCCGGCCCAGGACGCGTTCGAACTGCTCGACGAAGCCGAAAACCGGATTTTCCAGATCTCGGACGCCAACCTGCGCAAGTCGTCCGTCAGCCTGGGCGACGCCGTTCGCGACACGATTGGGCGGCTCGAAGCCATCCATGGCCAAGCTCAGGGGATTACCGGCGTGCCGACGGGTTTTACGCGGCTGGACGGCATGACGAGCGGCTGGCAGAAGTCGGACCTGATTATCATAGCGGCGAGACCATCGATGGGCAAAACGGCCCTCTCGCTTTCTATGGCGCGCAACATGGCGCTGCATCCCGAGAAGCCGTGCGGCGTGGCGTTCTTCTCGCTCGAAATGAGCGCGCAGCAGTTGGCACAGCGTCTGCTCACGAGCGAAGCGCGCGTCGACGCCCAAGCTGCGCGAACGGGCCGAATGAGTCAGGCCGAGTGGCGCGATATGGCCCTCGCCGCCGGTCGCCTCAACGACGCGCCGATCTACATCGACGACACGCCGGGCCTGTCGATCCTCGAACTGCGCGCCAAGAGCCGCCGTCTGATGAGCGAGCACGGACTGGGCTGCATCATCGTCGACTACCTGCAACTCATGCATGGGACCGGCGGAAAGAACTCGAACCGCGAGCAAGAGATCGCCCAGATCAGTCGCTCGCTCAAAGCCCTCGCCAAAGAACTCGACGTGCCCGTCATCGCCCTGGCGCAGCTCAGCCGTGCCGTCTGCTTTCTCTACCGCGCCGAGCGCTACGGCATCACGATCGACGACAACGGCAACTCGACCGAGGGCATCGGCGAAGTCATTATCGGTAAGCAGCGCAACGGGCCGATCGGAGTCGTCGAGATTGCATTCGTCGGCCAGTACGCGCGCTTCGAAAACCTGACGACGCACTACCAGAACCCCGACGACGGATACGGCGGCGGCTACGATCAGCTCGGACCTGGCCCCGACGACTACGGCGGTGGCGACGGTCAGGGCGGTCCGCCTCCGTCCGGCAGTCCGTTTTGAGCCGAATCTGTAGGCATAGTGCGTTGAATTTGCGTGCGTTGGACCGTCTGACGCACGGTGGTAATCTTGCGGTAGCATTCGGCGCGCTTTCTTACTGGCTATTCCTACCTTGATTCCGTCCGCATGGCGCTTCATAACGATCCCGGCGATGGCCTAGCCGAACACGTCGTCCCTACCCACGACACGTTCCTGGGCCGGATGAAAAACGAGGGTGTGTACCTCAGCATTCTGACGGTTCTCTTCGTCGTCGCAGCTATCGTGTACGATCAGCCGCGCATCGCGATGTGGTTTGGCTTCATGCTGGCGGGCTACTCAGCGATCGCCAACGACTCGATCCAGACCATCGGCACGTTCATCGCGTCGAACCACCATCGCAAGTGGTGGGTGCTGTGGCTGTTCATCGCCGCCGTCTTTGTGCTGACGATCCTGGACAGCCTCTTCGTGTTCGAGAACGGCGGATTCGTCTGGACAGGCGACGTATCGCACGACCGGCTGGCCTCCAAGGGCTTCAGCGAGGCACCCGTAGCGTTCGAATACCTGCAACTCGCCGCGCCGATCTTCCTGCTGATCCTCACGCGCCTGCGTGTGCCCGTCTCGACGAGCTTCCTGATCCTGACCTGCTTCGCGACCGACCCCGACGGCATCACGTCGATGCTGATCAAGAGCCTATCGGGGTATGGTGTTGCGTTCGCGGTCGCGATTCTGGTGTGGGGCGCGACGACGCGGCTGATGGAAGGATTGATGGCCCGCCGTCCCAACCCGCGTCCGTTCTGGGTGCCGCTGCAGTGGGTATCGACCGGCTTCCTGTGGTCTCAGTGGATCGCTCAGGACGCCGCCAACATCGCCGTCTACCTTCCGCGCGAGATGGGGGGCGGATAGGCCACGTTCTTCATCGTGTTCATCATCGCCGGTCTTGGAATCCTCTTCTACCTGCGCGGCGACCGGATTCAGGAGATCGTGACCGAGAAGAGCGATGTCGTCGACGTACGGCCTGCGACGATGATCGACTTCATCTATGGCCTCGTACTGTTCTACTTCAAGGGCATCAGCAACATTCCGATGAGCACGACCTGGGTGTTTCTGGGACTGCTCGCCGGACGCGAAACCGCCATCACGATATTCGGACGCAAAGCAGATAAACGAACAGGCAAGCAAACCGCCCTTCTCATCGGTCGCGACATCGGCTACGCGGGCATCGGCCTGCTCGTATCGATCGCGATCGCGTACGGCGTTAACCCCGAGATCGTCAGCGACATTTTTTGAGGTAGCACGGATATACCCGGATTCGGGGATGGATCTGGAACGCATAAGTGGGCAAGTTGGAGTGTCTTTCTCCATCAGTCTCACTCGCCATGCTCCCCCGCTCCGCTCTCATAGTCCTCCTTATTCTGCTCGCCACACCGCTCGCCCACGCCCAGTGGGAATACGTCGGGCCGGGCCGGTTCGACCGCGCCGAGCTTGCTACGGACGGTACGGTGACCTACCTGAACGCCAGGATCAGCCTCAATGCTGACTCGCTCACGTACCCTCTGACTACGGAGGCCAGTCGTGGATCTACATTACCGCAGGCCTCGGAACGACTGATCCGGCGCGCCCGCCATTCGCCTTCGATGGGGCCGCGCGGAGCGGGCTGGTCGTGGTTGGAGTAACCGACAATGCGGGGTCTAGAGGACAAAAGCGCCTCTTCACCTCGACGAGTGGACGCGACTCGTGGGCTCTCGATCGCGCGTTTGCAGACAACGAGATCGTCAGCTTTGCCGTCGTCGACGCGACAACCATCGTCTTCGTCTCGAGTGATGCGGGGGCTACCTGGCCAGCAGGCTGAGACCGAGGCGTTTGCTGGGTCGTTCACCGGAGAGAGACGATCGTCAACTGCTCTGCGACTGCCACTGCCAATGCCCTTGCGCCGGGCACCTACCTGATCCGACTGACGGCCGATAGGGGACACCGCCAGGCGCAGCGCTTGGTTCGACTCTGATCACTCTGCCCCAAAGAGAAACAGCCTCCGACTTCTTAGGAAGTCGGAGGCTGTCGTGTTTACGCGTCGGCTTTGGCGCTCTGGGCCATGCGCTTGCGCTCGTGCGGGTCGAGGTAGCGCTTGCGGAGGCGCACTGACTTGGGCGTGATCTCCATCAGCTCGTCCTCGCGGATGAACTCGAGCGACTCTTCCAGGCTCATGCGGCGCGGCGGAATCAGCTTCTCGAAGTTGTCGCTGCCCGAGGCGCGCATGTTGGTCAGCTTCTTCTCTTTGGTGATGTTCACCTCCAAGTCAGCGTCGCGCGCGTTTTCGCCGATCAGCATGCCCGAGTAGACTTCCTCGGTCGGACCGACGAAGAGCGTTCCGCGCTCCTGCAGGCTGACGATCGAGTAAGGCGTCGTCTTGCCATTGCGGTCGGCGACCAGAGCGCCGGTCGAGCGGTGGACGATCTCGCCTGCCCACGGACGGTAGCCCGAGAACAGGTGCGTCAGGATGCCCATGCCGCGCGTGTCGGTCAGAAACTCGGTGCGATAGCCAATCAGGCCACGTGCCGGAATCTCGAACTCCAGACGGACGCGGCCCGTGCCGTGGTTGATCATCTTGGTCATGATGCCCTTACGCCCGCTCAGCTTCTGAACGACGGCGCCCATGTGCTCTTCGGGCACGTCGAGAAGGGCGGTTTCAAACGGCTCGTGGCGCTTGCCGCTGATCTCCTTGACGATGACCTGAGGCATACCGACCGAGAACTCGAAGCCCTCGCGCCGCATCTGCTCGATCAGGATCGCCATCTGCAACTCGCCGCGTCCGAATACGATGTAACGCTCGGCGCTGTCGGTCTCCTCGACTTTCATCGAGAGGTTGGTCTCGACTTCGGCCATCAGGCGGTCGCGCAGGTTGCGGCTCGTGACGTACTTGCCCTCGCGTCCGGCAAACGGGCTGTCGTTGATGCGAAACTCCATCGACAGAGTCGGCTCGTCGATTTTGAGAGGCGTCAGCGGCTCGGGGTTCTCTGCGTCCGACAGGCTCTCGCCCAGTCCGATGCCACCGACACCCGCTACCATGATGATGTCGCCCGGTCCGGCGACTTCGGTTTCCTGCCGCGCCAGGCCGTTAAAGGTGAACAACTGCGTCACCTGGGCCTTCTTGGTCTTGCCGTCGCGGTGACACAAGCTGACCCACTGCTTGTTTTTGATCGTGCCCTGCATCACGCGTCCAACAGCGATCGGCCCGAGGTAGGCGTCGGGCTTGACGTTGGTGACGAGAACCTGGAGCGTCTCTTCGGGATCGCCTTTGGGCGCCGGGACGTGCTCGATGATCATCTCGAAGAGCGGGCGCAGGTCGGTCAGCGGCTGGTCGAGTTCGGGCGTGCACTGCCCGTCGCGCGCGACGGCGTACATGACCGGGAAGTCGATCTGCTCTTCGTCGGCGTCAAGATCGATGAAGAGGTCGTACACCTCGTCGAGGACGGCCTGGGCACGGGCGTCGCTCCTATCGATCTTGTTGATCACGACGATGGGCGGCAATCCGAGCGCGAGTGCTTTCGAGAGCACGAAGCGCGTCTGGGGCAGCGGGCCTTCCGCCGCGTCGACCAACAGCATGACGGCGTCGACCATGCGCAGCGTGCGCTCGACCTCGCCGCCAAAGTCAGCGTGGCCCGGCGTGTCGACGATGTTGATTTTGGTGTTCTCGAAGATGACGGCCGTGTTTTTGGCCGAGATCGTGATGCCCTTCTCCTTTTCGAGATCCATCGAGTCCATGACACGCTCGGCCACTTCTTCGTTGTCTCGGAAGGTGCCGCTCTGCCAGAGCATGGCGTCGACGAGCGTGGTTTTGCCGTGGTCGACGTGGGCGATGATGGCGATGTTGCGGATGTCTTTCATGGACAGGCGTCAGGTGCGGAAAAGGCAGTAAGTCCGCACCGTTTGGACGTGCTGCTGTTCCGCGCGCGCTGCCCAGCCATGTCGCATTCGCCGAAGATTGGCGCGTTCTACGGCCTCTCTGCGCGAGCCGACCTACGCGGACGCTGGAAGGCGCGCTCAGCGTTTGGGAATGCGCGGCGTCCCGGCTCTCAGTTCAGCGTCGAGTTCGCGCAGCGGCAGGCGATCGGCATAGGCCAGCACAAACGAACGCTCGCCCAGATGCACGACGACGTTCTCGCCAAACGCGACCCACTCCAACTGCTCGGGCGTCGCCTCAAACTGCACGGCCCGCGCGGTGGAATCGCGTATGGCCCCCGACAGCAGAGGCTCCTCGCGCGCCTGGGGCCAGTCGACCCACTCGTCACCGGCAGTAATCGCCATACTCGTCGGTACCTCGCTAGTGGCCGTGACGGACCGCACGACGAAGTAGAGATCGCGACGACTGCATGCGGCGTCGGCACACTGGCTC
>CAXBBB010000011.1:0-12596 GCA_963973615.1 uncultured Rhodothermales bacterium
GAGCGAGCACGCGGCCTTGTGACGCGAAGAGCGAGCACGCGGCCTTGTGACGCGAAGAGCGAGCACGCGGCCTTGTGACGCGAGCCGACGCGACGGGGCGAACCTGTTTCGGGGTGTCCGTCTGGATGCGGCTGGCTGGGTGGTTGTTCTCCCCTTCCTTGAGGCCGCGCACGCGGCCAGAGCGGTGCCGAGGCCCCCGGATCAAGTCCGGGACAGGCTCTGGCGCTGCAGGAAGGGGTAGCCTCAATCAGTCGGCCGCGTCCGCACGTCGATGAGGGATGGTTGCCGGGGTGGGGGAGGATGTGGCTACCAAAGGGCCGCACGAATCGACATCGCTTTATCACTAGATAGCTTTATCACTTGATAGCTTTTTATCTTGTTATGCCACCTGCGGTAGACCTCGCTTCTCGAACAGCAGGTTGAGCGCTTCGCGCGTGAGGTCTTGTAGCGACTCGCCGGTATCGGCTTTGATGTGGCTGAGTTGGCGCTTCGCCTCGACCGGGATGCGCACGATCATCTGCTGCACGTCCGCGGCGGGTTTTCTTGCCTTCGGTTCTGCCGGTGTCGTTGATTGTGGAGGCGCGGGGGTGCGCTTGGAGCGGTTGACGGCGTAGTCGCTGAGTTTGGATGCGGGCATGGTCGGTTCAGGTGGTGAGGTGAGCGTAGATCCAGCGCCACGACTTAGAGATCTCCTGAGCGGCTTTGCTCCTGGGTTTGAGTTCGGCCACGGCGCGGCCGTCGATGAAGGCGTCTTCGAGTGCGGCACGGCGCATCACCACGACCGGACACACGGACAGATCGTAGCCCGACAGCACGCTCGCAGCCTCGGCGTTGACGTTGGAGCTGTGACGCCCCTTGTTTATGACAATGATGGCTCGTTTGCCGAGTGCCTCGACGATGTCGACGGTCGCGCCGATGGCCTCGATGTCGAGCAGGCTGGGGCCGCACGGGATAACGCACAAGTCGGCGAGGCGGGCGGCGTGAGCCGTAGACGCCTTGACGTGGGGAGCGGTATCGACGAGAACCAGGTCGACGCCGTCGGCGCGGCAGGCTTCGACGGCACCGGGCAGGTCGGACGCGTCGGCGGCGAGCATCATCGGTGTTTCGGCTTCCCGGCGCTGGGACCACTTCGACGCGCTGGCCTGGGGATCGGTGTCGATCACGACGACGCGTCCCGCACCGGCGCGCTCGGCTTCCACGGCGTAGTGGAGGGTGAGAGTCGATTTGCCGACGCCGCCCTTTTGGGCGAGCAAGCTGATGACGTGCATATGATCACTTGATTACTCTATCGCATGATAGCAAGTAATCAAGTGGTTGAGCAAGTACGAATGCGAAACGCCTTCCTCCTCTTCAAGGGCCGAGCGCTTTGCCGAAGAACACTTCGCCCACACCGCCAGGGTTCAGCCCGGCGATAAAGCAGCACTCGTCGAACGCCATCCGTCGGTGCCACGCTTGCGGCCCGGGTTCGGCGGCCTGCGACGAACTGTACAGCGCGGCGTGGCCCCGGCTAGTTAGTTTGGCTTCGACGTGGGCGAGGAGTGCCCGCCCAACACCGGAACGGCGGTGGGATTCGAGCACCCAAATCAGTTCGACGTAGGGGAGCCTCGGCCATAGCCATTCGAGCCGAAGGTACCCAGCAGGCTCGCTGCTGCTGAACGCGAGGAAGACATCGGCGTCGGCCACCTTTCGTTCCACGACGAAATCCGGGTGGAGGCCATCTTAGGAGACGAAGTCGAGGTCGCCTATCGTAGCGGTGCGGACGAGAATCTCGGGTTCGGTCATTACAAGGATGAGGGGGAGAAAGCGGCGCAGCTGGTGAATCGGCTGGCAGCGTCTACTGAACGTGACGCTGGAAAACGCCGCTGTCCTTTTGAGCGAGCAAGCTGATGACGTGCGTATGATCGCATGATTATTTGATCGCATGATAGCAAGTAATTAAACCGATGAACGCAAACGCTGACTGTGACGCAGAGAAGGCTAGTCGTTCACCGCCTGCTCCTCGTAGCCGATCCAGCGCATCGCTCGCCGAACGACGGGGTCATACTTCGGCTCGTCGAGGATCCACTCGCACGGGACCTCTTCGTCCGGTAGCACTACGCCCTCGTGGACGATGCCCGAACGGGCGGCGAAGTAGGATACCGACAGGTTGAGTGCTAGCCCGGGCGTGACTGGTACCGCTGGTTGGCGGTGGGATAGCCGTCGGCGGTGCGGTCTCCGAACAGGCGGGCGCGCTCCCATCCGGCGAAGGCTACGGCGGTGAGCTGGCCCGAGCTGAGCGTCGCAGGTCCGACGAGTACGCCGAAGCGGCCACTCTGGCTTGGAACGCCGTTTCGATTGCGGGCCAGTCTGCCTCGTTGCGGTAGAGCGAGTGCTCGTGGATCAGCGTGTAGACGGAATCGAGGACAGCGCGAGCCGAATCCGGAAGGGTGCCTTGAGCGGCGGCCATCGAACTGGTTAGGCTGATCATGTAGAGCAGCGTGAGAACGGCGAGTGTGCGGGACGGGCGGAGTGAGAATGTGCTGACCGGCTCCGAAAGGATCACTGGAAGTGGGCCTTTGGCTACACGGGAGTCCGTGCTAAAAAATTGACACACGTTGAACCGCATTCATGTTTCAGTGCCGATGAGTCAGCGCGATGGGGGATTAGGGAGCCGGACGCAGGATTGGGAGATAATTTGATCACTTAATCACTTAATCACTTGATCGCATGATATCAAGTGATTAAGTGTCTTTGATCGCACTCTGATTTTTACTAGCGGCGGATTGGTCTTTTGGCCAGCTGGACGATCACGTCGGGGATGATGAAAGTGGGGAGTCAGGGCAGCGTAGCATTGCGACAGGCACTTGCGTGTAAGCCATAGCAATCAAGTCGAGGATGGCGATAAGGAAGGTGATCAGCCAAGCCCGATACGGTGAGCTTACTAAGAGCGCCTAACAAACCCCCTCGCTGGCTGCGACCGGCTGCACAAACGCTGTGCTTCGTTGCCCTGCATCGCCGTAGCTATAGCAACCGAAGGTCTCCGTAGGAGAACATCTGCTTCGGCCGCCTCGCTCGACGCCCGCTCACTCGCTCTCGCCTGCCGCGCCGAGTTTTGTTAGGCGCTCTGAGAGGGCGTTGAGGACTGAGTCGCTGCCCGGCGGGAGTCCGTCAGATCTTGTGGATACCACTCTACAAGACTGCCAAAGCCATGCCTCAGCCTCGCGGCCAGCGCTACGACTCCGACCTGACGGACTCCCAGTGGGAGCGCGTCAAACCACCGTTCGACTGGCGACGAAAGCGAAAGTACGATCTCCGACGCGACATCGTCGACGCGCTGTTCTACCTCGCCAAGTCGGGATGCCAGTGGCGGATGTTGCCTCGCGAGTTCGCCCCTTGGACGACGGTCTATTACTATTTCGGGCGCTGGAAAACGAGCCTGCTCTCGCACCTGCATGGCACACTCCGCCGAGCCGTGCGCGTGCTTGCCGGACGAGAGCCTACGCCGTCGCTGGGCATCATCGACGCGCAGTCGGTCAAGACGACGCGGCACGGCGTGGAACGCGGGTTCGACGGCGGCAAAAAAGTCAAGGGGCGCAAGCGTCACGTCGTGGTCGACACGATGGGCCTGATCTGGGCCGTGGTGGTGCATTCCGCTGGTATCAACGACAGCCAGTATGCGCCATGGGTACTTCACCGGCTGGACAGGGTCGCGCCCGGATTGAAGAAGGTGATCGCCGACGCGGGCTACCGGGGCACACCGGGCGGACTGGTGTGGCGGGTTTTCAAGTGGCTCTGGCAGGTCGTCGAGCGCGACCTGCAGACCAAGGGGTTTGTGGTACTCGAGCAGCGCTGGATGCCGCCGTTGATCAACGGCGGGGAGCGTACGTTCGGTTGGTTCGAGGGCTACTGGCGGCTCGCTAAAGATGTTGAGGGTCTGCCCTGGTCGAGCGAAGCCATGATCGAACTGTCGATGAGTCGGCTAATGCTCAATCGTCTACCCTAATCCTCAACGCCCTCTTAGCACTGTGTCGGCCCAACTGAGTGGATAAACCTTCGAATGCGGGGGATCTCGGCATCACTCACTCTGCTGCACGTACTCGTGGTGAGGGAAAAGGGCAAAGTGCGATAGGTATGCCAGCGTATATGGAGTGTGTGGGGCAGGGCGTGAGCGTGCCAGAACTACCCGTAGAATCGACGATGGTCTATGATCCGACGTAGAGGGTGGATCATCCGCCGAATCCTCTGACGGTCCTGTGAGGAGTTCTCTCAGGCGGCAAGTCTATGCCCAATTTGAAACGACTCCGATTATGCTGGAGCTAGCGCGCATTGGTCTAAGGGTTTCTGGGAGCGCTCACTCGTATGAAAACGCTCAGACTTAGGCACACCCATGCGGCTGCTTGTGAGGTGTCACGGCTGAGCTGTGTAGTGTCCTCTGCGGTTTGGCTGAACTGTCGATATAGAAGACGCTCCCCAAATCCTTCCCCCTTCGAGTCTTTAATAGTTTTAATAGTTTTAATAGTTTTGGTGTCTCTGTAAGCACAGTAGGATCAAGTGGTTACGACTACTAGCGGGGGAAAGATTTGGGACGTACGGGGGAAGGATTTGGGGGAAGGGGGGGAAAGATTTGGGACGTACGGGGGAGGGATTTGGGGGAAGGGGGGAAGGATTTGGGATTTGGAGTCACCAACCCTCCTAGAACGGTCAGAATCGGCGATTGAAGCGCTCAGAACTGTGGATAACGCCGATTCTGGTGGGGTCGGGAGCCCAGCTTAAAAGGGGAAGGATTTGGGGAGCGTCGGTGGTGTGGCAGCGGAATGGTGCGCCTATTCTAAGTGGGTCATGCGTACCGTCACGTCCAAATCCGAACTCGTCAAGCACTCGGCGGCGATCCAGATCTCGAACGAGATCACGCTGTTGCAGCGTCGCGCGTGGAATCTGCTGCTGTGGCACGCCTACGATGACCTTCCCGAGCGGGAGTTGCACACGATCAGCGTCGCCGACCTGACCGACGCGCTGGGGCTGTCGACGCACAACACGGCACACATAAAGAACCTGTTGGAAGGACTGACGAGCAGCGCGGTACGGTGGAACGTGCTGGGTAAGGATGGTCGCCAGAAGTGGGGATCGGCGTCGATGCTGTCTTACTTCGAAGTCGAGCGGGGCGTGTGCACGTACGGTTTTGGGGCGGCAGGGTCCCGGTTGTACGCCCCGAGCATGTACGCGCGCATCCGGCTGGCCGTGGCGAACCGGTTCGGGAGCAAGCACGCGCTGGCACTTTACGAGTTGGCATCGGACTACCGAGGCGTGCATCAGACGCCCTGGATGAACCTGACGGCGTTCCGCGGGCTGATGGGGCTGAGTGACGGCGAGTACGGCCGGTGGCAGGACCTGAAACGCTACGTGATCGAGAAGGCGATGGGCGAACTCGACCGGCTGGCCGACGTGCGAGTGAGCCTGCGGACGCGGAAGAAGGGCCGTAAGATCGACGAGGTGTGCTTTCTGATCCAGCCGCGCAAACTGTCCGCTGCCGCGACGGCGGAGAACATGGGCGACGGCGAACTGATGCCGCCGCTCACGACGCTGCGCCGCACCGACGTGGTGATCGAGCGTGAGGTCGATCCGTTCGACCAGTGGTTCGCATCGCTCTCTCCGCTCGAACGCAGTGCGCTAGAGGCCGAAGCCGAGACTTATGGGACGCAGCAGAATCCGGGCGTGACGGGTGTGCGGCTGGTCGTGGCCCAGGTAGAGCGGATGCGCGAGATGTGGCAGGAGCGCACTCGGGAGCAGTAGCGAGACGGTGCTCGAGGGAGACCTGCCGGGCCTGATCAAGTGGAGACTTGGCGGTGGTTCAGTCGCTAGAGCCAGAAGCATGCTGCAACGTTTCATCCCATGCCGTGTCCATCCAGGCGGAGAAGACCTCTGGGTCGGCCTGTTGCTGTTCAGCCGGCGCACACCCAAAGGTGACTGTCGATACGAGGAAAAGCAGGGCTAGGCGCATTAACAATCAGGCTCTGGCGCGCAGATGCACCGATGTGTGAGGCAGCAATGTAGTCGCCGTCGTCGCGGCGTGCCCCCGATTACGGCTTCAGGTTAGCATCCATCGCCAATGCATACTCAAACTCAGAGACGTTTCCGTCACCTGCTAGCGTAGCAATTATGTGCTGAGTCTCATCAAGGTCGAACCAGCTCCGAAAAGCCTGCATATTTGGAAAACGCATTTCGACACTGATCTGGCGCTGACCATCCTGGGCCGGAGTCACAGCGATCTGGACGGGGTGCGGCGTTCGAGTAAACGTGTCTATAAATAGCACGTATGCACGGCCGGGAAGAGGCTCTGAGCGCTTCTCCGGCCCGTCACTCGACGGGACTGATGCTGAGACGTTGAAGGTGACAGGAATGAGGACTTCGGCGGCAGCACCGTCTCCTACTACCGGGATTAGCTGTGCTTGGACAGTCTGGACCACAAAGATGGAGAGGGCGAAGATTAACAGACGCATGATGTATAGGTATGAAAAGTGACGGTTACGGGTGGACATGCCTCGTTCTCTGATGAGGACCTCATAACAAGGCTCTGGCGCGCAGAGCGACGGAGCGTGAACATGCTCAGGATAGCGGCATCGCCTGAGCGAGGCGAACCGCGCCCCTTTGCGTCGCCTGCACCCGGGGTTATACGGCTAGCCTTTCGGTTAATCAAACGCCCACTCTGCATCGAGCGGAGCGCCTGCGCTCACCCAACCGCGAATACCATCTGGATAGTCTTCTGCGTCGCCGCCGCCCTTAACGGTCACGAGATAGCGACGAGGCCCAAATGCATATCGTGATCCTCCGTCAGGCGTTTCAGCATTCGTCACATCTCGCTCGAACACACGGATCATCGGCATTCCCGGAGCGCATTCGCTGTCCTGCCAGCAGTGCTCGACCACGCCGGTATTAAACCAGCTTCTTCCTGCGATCACTTCGTCGAAGTATCCGGACTCTGCAAGAAAAGCGATTCCTTCCTCCCAGTCGTAGTTCTTCACTACGCCAACTGCTGAGAACTGCTTGCCCTCGGTAGCAGCACGAGATTGAAGGAGTCGCTTCGCCGTGTCGATTGCTGTTTTCATCTCAGGGTCATGGCATGGCCCACAGTCCTGGCTCATGATGTAAACCATGACGAGGTCTGTCCCCTCGGACTGCTCGAAAGTGGTCACATATGGGTCGCTATCAGATGGTGTTTCCTGAGCAGATGCGGTTAGAGCGAAGAAGAGGCTTGTGATTAATAGTAGAAGCATGATAGCAACTGTGTGAGAAGTCAACCGGTGAGCGCATTTCTTCCGTAGCACACCGTCTCGTCGCGCAACGCCGCGTTGCACGTCACCAGCAACTTACGCATCACCGCCACCGGACGGACGGCCGTCCGTCCCGCGACCTTCTTCGGCTTGCCCTTCGTCGCCAGCCGCTCTTACATCGCCCAAATAAGGAGCACCCAGCCATACCGCCATCTGTACTCCCATACACAGCGCATCACGCAGTGCTTACGCGCCAGGCTGGTCGCAGTGGCGCATGATTGGGAGCCGCCGCGCGCCAGGGGAGGAGGCTACGGCGCGAGACGGTGTCCGCTCAGCCGCTCGAACTGCCTCACGGGGCACTCCATCGCTGTCTCGATTTCGAGCGCGCGCACCTTGTGCGTTCGGCCAGCGGAGAGCCTAGCAGCCTGCGCTGCGGATCGGTGAGTGGCTGGGCGCACAGGTCATCGGCGAGCGTGCTCGAGCTTGTAATGCAGCGAGAGCTTGCTATGATTGGGGTGGGCAACAGTAAATTCAAAAAATCACTTCACGGATTAAAACGCCGGTCATTGGAGAGGCACCTCCTCGGCCTCCCCGGTAATCACGGAGCCGTGAGAGGATCGCCCCCCGCAGGAGTGTGCCGCTGAAGGCGCTAAGCGCACTTTTACTCTCGATTCTGAGCGCCGCGCGTGGCAGGTTCGAGATACGACTCTCAGGGGCGTGCTCAGGAGTAAATACAACGGATGAGTATGGCTATCATTCACAAACAGCTTGCATTTGTTCGCTGCCGCCGGTATGTCGGGGGCGATCTGATGGTGCTAGCGATCTCGTGCATACGCGGCTCGATGTCGACGTCTTCGGTCTTCCCGATCAGCGCGCCCAGCTAGCGACCGCGAGCCGGCGGAGCCCTCGCTCGCCTAAGAAGGGGTGCGCCTTGCCCGGCCAATACATCTGCGCCGGTGACGGCTCTCCCATTGACGTCTGACCTGATAGTCGCCTCTCATCCGGCACCGAAGAGCGCTGGGGCAGAGGCGCAGGTCCGCTCCCCCGCAGACTCCACCCCGGCCGTGCTACGTCCACCACGCCCGTTCGCACCCGCGGCCCGGGTGGTGAGCGTGCACCCCAGCACCAACGCAGCAGCCGGACGGGGGAGGTGTCTACTGCACCGAGCCGCTGTCCTCGTCCGTGATCGCGCGCCTGCGGACGAGCTCCCGGCGCGCCTGCTCGAGCACGGGAGCGTCCAGGCGCAGCCGGAGCGGTTTCTTCTCGCCCATGCGTTCTGCTATGCCGAGGTCCCTGGCTGCCTCGAAGAGCGCGCTCAGGTAGCGCTCGCGCATGGTCAGAGGGGAGCTGCGCGCCGTCACGATGCTCACGCCGAGTCCGGTGCTCAGCTGGACGAAAAACGGCTCCGAGCGCCGCGACCGTTCCCGCTGCAATACGTCATGCGGGGACTCTGCGGGGTTCCACATTTCCTGAGTTTCGCCTGCGCGCGAGTGCGCCAGCACCTGGACGCTCCACCCTTGCAGGCCCAGCACCAGGTCGAGGCGGGCGGTGAGCGCGTGCTCGCAGGGAAGCGCTACCAGCGTGGCGACGTTCTCGCCTCTGCGCCCCTGGCGTTTGCCTGCTTTGCCGGACCGGCTGCCCCGATTCTGCGTATCGGATTCACGGTCACTGGCGGAGCTGCTCGCGCCTGCGCCGCTCGCCTGGCCGGCGTCTTCTGCCCGAAACGTGGCCAGTAGCTCCGCCGTCCACCTCTCGCTCTCGGCCTCCTCTTCGGCGTCCGGATCGCGGCCGAGCGGTGCTACGTGGCGCAGCTGCCCCGTACTAGCGGATGCGTACCACAGTTCGACGCCATCAGCGTCGAAGGGGGCGCTCAGGCGCTTCCGGTTCGCCTTGGCCAGCGCCTCCGAGTCTCCGTGCGGCTCGAAGCCGAGTCCGGACTCCGGGTCGCGGCGCGTTCCCGGGTGCGCCTGAGCGCCCATCTGGTCGAGGAAGATGGCGTAGAGCGGGTCGTACGCGAAGCGGTTCAGGTGGCATTCGACTTCGCTGGCGAGCGCGGCAGAGGCGAGGCCTTCCTCGTCCGCGCTGACCCGGCTGTCGGTGGACGCGTCGTCGATGAAGCGGAGCATGAGTTCCATGCGCGGCGATGGGTCGAGCATGTAGAGAAGGGCCCTATAGGCTGAGGCGCGGCGCGCGAGCGTCCGGGCCGATCCGCCGAGCGAGAAGAGAGGAGGCTGGGGGGAGGTCACGTCGTATGGAGCGCTGTGCTAAGCGTAGATCGGTGCTAATCGGAGATCGCCCGAGAAGGGGAGCGGCTCGGGGTAGAGTTGCAGAGAGGCTGCCACGCCTCAGCGCGCGCGCCGCTCGTCTGGGCGGTGCGGGCCGGCAGAAGAGGACTCAGTCCGGGGCGGCGAGGCCGGACGCGATGAGTCGCTGCCGGGCGCTAACCAGAAAGCCGCTCGCGTCCCTGCCGGAGCCGCTGGTTGGCACGCGGATCCTACTCCTCCCGTCCAGCCCGGCACCGATACCGAGCTGAGCCGCTGCCGAGCGCACGGCGCTCTCGAGCGCGTCGCAGCCGGGGTGCACGCCTGCCAGGGAGTAGCCGGTGGCCGCTTCGGGCTCGCCGCCGCGCGCCGGTGCGATCGAGAGCCTGGCGGCGAGGGGAGCGCCGTAGCTGCCGGTGCTCCCCTCGCCGCGTTGGCTGAGCAGCAGAGACAGCTGCCAGTGCCGCTCCGACAGGCAGCCGGCAAAGCGCTCCTCGAGCGCGTCGGCGCGCACGACGGGGGAGAGCTCGAGCTCGCCGCCGCGCGCCGATGCCAACACGCGTCGCATCCGCTCGCCGGACACTGGGGCTATGGCAGGGGTCCCCAGGCAGACAAGTGGATGATCGCCGGGGCGCTCCGGCAGGTAGAGATCGACTTCGCTGGCGCGGAAAGGCGCCCTAAGCGCGTTCCAGTCCGGCGGTGCCTCAGGCCCATGGGTACCGCCCTCATCAGTTGCCGTGCCGTGCCCAAACGCTTTGCTCAGAAACGGACTCTCGGCGAGCGCCGTGAGATAAGCGATCACATACTGGTAGGACATGGAATGGGCCGCTGCCGCCGGCGTTCTGTCCGCGCGGCCGAGGGCGAGCTCGGCAAAGAAGTCCAGCTCGGCGTAGGCGCGTTCGGGGTCGCCGGAGTGATGGACGGCGTAGGCGAGGTAGGCCGAACTGATGCGGGATAGAAGTGCGACGCCTTCCTGGTCGCCGTACTGCTCGGCCGCGTGCTGGTCTGGGGATGCGTCTGCGCTGCGGCCCGTGATGGCTGGGCGCTCGGAAGCCTTGCCAGCGGAAGTGCCGGAGTGCAAGCTGCTCTGCGAAAGCAGCGATGCGACGCGGCGTTTGCACCGGCCGAGGAAGTGGGTGGGGGAGGAGCTCATGGATTGGGGGGGAATGCTCTGGGTATCGATGACGGGCCTGCATGAGCAGCGCCTGTGCCGGGTGTCATCTCTATAGTGAGCAGACCGGCCGCCTAATTGCACCTGGGTAGGGCAGGGGCAGACGGAGGCAGTATAGGCCTATGAACTCAACAGAGTGCATGGGCGTTCCGCTGTCAGGGTAACTTGGGGCCATGACTGGTGCCGCCGATTCCGACCGTAAGCCCTCGTCCGAGGCGTTTGGGCGCGCCCTTCGGGCTGCTCGCCAGTCGGCGGGTCTCTCGCAGCAGTCGCTCGCGCTCGAGTGCGCGATGAGCCGGGGCTTTCTCTCGGACCTGGAGCGGGGCAACAAGGAGCCGACGCTCTCGACGCTGCTTCGCCTGGCGAGCGGTCTCGAGATGTCGGCGGGCGAACTGGTAGCGATGGCTGAGCGCGAACTCGCGGCGACGGCGGAGTAGGAGCCAGCGAGGCTGGGGGCCAAGCCGGTGACTTACAAGCCGCTGACTTTTCAGATGAGCATTTGCGATGGGGCCTGATAGCCGACGCAGAAGTGCGGAATCACTCTGCCCCGCAGTCTGCCACCGTTCAGGCCGGGTAGTGGGGCATGCCGGGGGCAGGCCGAGAATCATCCCCACCCGCGCAGCTGGTAAGCCGAAACGAAAAGCGAGCGGTGCCGCATCAGGGACTGCTACCAGGCACGTTTCAGGGTAGGGCACTACCTGCCCTGCTGTACGAGCTGCTGATCGGCGAAGAAGTTGTTCTGCACCGGAGCCGAAGCGCGCATCTTGGCGCGCGTGCATTCGAGGGCCTTCACCGCGCGCTGCAACCTAAACTCGGCCGATGCCATCCCTTTCTCCCACCCCGACTTGGCGGCACGGGAGACATCGGGATCGAAGGCGGTGGCGAAGTAGAACTTGCGCATGAATCGCTCGGCGATCCCCTCGTAAATGATCTGCTCGATGAGTTTACGCTCGGAGGGTGACCGTTTACTGTATGCGTACTCATGCATGGTGTGCATCGCGCGCGTCCGGTTCATACTGTGCAGCACCTCTTGGTTCTCCGGGTCTAGGTGAGGCGCCATAACGGCAGACACCTCGTCGACCTGATCGATCAAACGCCTGCATATCGCTGAGTGAGTGAGGCCGGAATCGCCTTTATCGCTCGTCCTGTTCTCTTCGTGAGTTCCATCGCCCCTGGCGAGAGGCGCCTCTTCAGTTGCACGTTCCGCTTCGCTGCCGGCCTGTACGGCATCGTCCTTGACCGTGTATTTGTCTAGAATGGCTGTTGCTGAGAGGGATTCAGGCAGCTCGTCACTCGGGGAGCTCCGCTCTCGCCTGGAAGCGGCGCGGAGCCGGTCGAGATCCGTCATCGCATCGAGTTTGCCTTTGAGGTTTTCGAGATCGGAGAGTGGTAGAGATAGTCGTTGCATATCGCGTGTGGGTTTGATGGATATAGAGGAGGCTGCCGGGGCCTGAGGATGGCCGTATGAGGCTCCCGGAATGTCTGTGAGTGCTTGCGGGTGATCTGCACGGGCCAAATCCGCGCGCGCGCCTGTGCAGGCGGAAAGATGCGTGCCGGATTCGGAAGCGCTCTGGGCAGCGGAGGAGCGAGGGCGACGCCAGCACCCTCTGTGTTCGTGGTACCCCAGTTCGGTCATGATCGCGCGGCGCGCCTCGACTGCGAGCGCACGTTTCCGGTCGAGTTCGGCCGTGATCTTGGCTATGGTAGCAGAGACTTCCTCCGCTTCGCGCTTGCCTCTCTGCCTTCGTTCGCGGCGACCGCTTACGGCCACCTGCTCGAGCGAGGCGCAGAGCTCGGCCACCGGACCGCGTCCGACGTAGCGAGACACGACGCGCTCGCCTCGCCTCGTCTTTGAGTAGTAGCAGGGCTATCGCATTTGAAATCCGACGAGTTTCGCTAGGTACTGCTCGTCCCATC
>CAXBBB010000012.1:0-12402 GCA_963973615.1 uncultured Rhodothermales bacterium
CCAGCGTGGTGGACGCGGCTGCGCGCCTGACTATAACCGCCACGCGCCCAAGAACACGCCCTACGCCGATTGGTACGCCTCTCTACCCGAGGGCGCCGACGTTCCAAAACGGTAGTCGCGCCTGCTCGCTCGCAAGACGAAAGCCCAAGGCTATCTTGGAGATTCAACCCGACTACGCCGATGGACGCAGACCTCACCTCGATTCAAAACGCCCGCGCTCTCGTTACCGCAGCGCACGCGGCACAGCAGCAGTTCAAGACCGCCGACCAGTCCACCGTCGACCGCATCGTCAAGGCGATGGTCGACGCCGGAGCTGCACAAGCGGAGCCGCTGGCCCGCCACGCACACGAGGAAACCGGGTTCGGGCGCGTCGACAGCAAAACGGCTAAGAACCTGTTCGCCACGCGCACGCTGCACGAGCGAATGGCTGGCATGAAGACCGCAGGCATCGTCAACAAGGGCGAGACGATCTGGGAAGTCGCCCACCCCATGGGCGTCGTCGCCGCGCTCGTGCCGTCGACCAATCCGACATCGACGGCGATGTACAAGGCGATTCTGTCGGTCAAGGCGCGTTGTGGCATGGTAATGAGTCCGCATCCGCGCGCGGCCGAGTGCTCTGCGGCTGCGCTCCGCGTCGTCGCCGAGGCTGCATACAAAGCGGGAGCGCCCGAGGGCCTGCTGGGCTGCCTGTCGCCGGTCACGATCGCGGGCACCAACGCGCTGCTCGACCACGACCTGACGAGCGTCATCCTCGCGACCGGGGGCTCCGCTATGGTCAAGGCGGCCTATCAGAAAGGCAAACCAGCGTACGGCGTCGGAAGCGGCAACGTACCCGTCTTCGTAGACCGCAGCGCCGACGTCGAAGCCGCCGCCGAGCACATCTTGACGGGCACCTCGTTCGACTGGGGCACCCTGTGTTCGACCGAGCGCAGCGTCGTCGGCGACGCACCGATCTCGCGCAAACTGCTGGCGGCACTAGCAGAGCGCGGCGGTCACGTCTGCTCCTCCGACGAAGTGGAGCGTCTCCGACGCTTTGTGTACGCGAATGGGCAGTTCAATGCTGATCAAGTCGGTAAATCGCCCCATTGGATCGCCCGCGAGGCCGGGTTCCGCGTGCCCGACACCACGCGCGCGCTGATCGCCGAAGTCGAGGAAGTCGGCAAGGGCGAGCCGCTGTCGATGGAGACGCTCTCGCCCATCCTCAGCTTTTACCACGCCGACGGCTGGCAGGCAGGCTGCGATCGGTGCATCCAGATCCTCAACTTCGGCGGCATCGGCCACACGCTCGGCCTCCACTGCACGTCGGAAACCGTCGCCGAGCAGTTCGCGCTGCAAAAGCCCGCCATGCGCATCGTCGTCAACACCACGACCGCGCTCGGATCGGTCGGCTACACGACTGACCTGTTTCCGGCCATGACGCTGGGACCTGGAACGGTCGGCGGCTCCATTACCTCGGACAACCTGTCGCCGCTGCACCTCATCCATCTCAAGCGCGTTGCCTGGGGCGTGCGCGAAGCTCAGAAAACCAACGCAACACCGCCTAAACGGTCGTCATCGCGCGCTCCTTCACAGGCTCCCGCCCCCCGGCCTACGCCTTCCCCCACGTCTCGCCCAACAGCCAAGCCCAAGGGCGAAGGCTCGTGGATCGACAAGATCGAAGCCCGTCTACTCGCTCGAAGCGGCAACCCGGTACGCGACGACAATCCCTCGGCCCACAAACCGGCGCCTAGCCGAACCGCGGCTCAATCGGCCGCCCCTCCACCTTCCAAGGCGTCCGACCTTCCACTCGATGAGTCGCGTGTGGAAGCGTTGATCGCGCGGTACCGCAAGTAACCCAAGTTGTGAGCGTCTCCCTTCCCATAGTCATTGCGAGCGAAGCAATCTCGTCCCACAGCGCGCTGAATCATGGGGTTGCCGCGTCCCCCGATCAAGCCGAGGGCAGGCTGCTCCGCATCCGTGATGCTCCGCTCCTGCAACGGCTACATTGAGTTAGGGCACAACTTGGGTTAAGTAACCTCGCAGAAGGAGATGCAAGCGGCGCGTCAGTTGCCGTTCCGATTCTCACCGATAGCTCTGCCTCAACGATCACTCATCGGCCATCGCTTTCAACTCAGCGAGCTTGAGCAGGGCCTGAACGGGTGTCATCGAGTTGATGTCGACGCCGTCGAGCGCGTTGCGGACCGCCTCCATGGCAGGATCGGGTTGGGCGCCGAAGAACGTCATCTGCATGCCGCTTGGAATCGCCTGCACCTGAGCCGCTTGGGACGACGGTTGCGCAGCGACGACAGGCTGAGGTCTCGCCTCACCGTCGCCAGACGAAACCGCCTCCTCGTCCGGCACTTCGGCGCGTTGGTTTTCGAGGTGCGCCATGACCTCGCGGGCGCGCACGACGACGGCTTCGGGCAGTCCGGCCATGCGGGCCACCTCGATGCCGAAGCTGTGGTCGGCGCCGCCCGGTACCAGTCGCCGCAAAAAGATCACCTTGCCTCCGTGCTCCTGCACCTGAACGCGCGCGTTGGCGATACGCGGTAGCCGCTGGGCCAGCGCGTTGAGTTCGTGGTAGTGCGTCGCAAACAGAGTCCGAGCGGCGACGTGGGGCGTTTCGTGCAGATACTCGGCCAGCGCCCACGCAATCGACAAGCCGTCGAACGTCGATGTACCCCTGCCGACTTCGTCGAGCAGGATGAGCGAGCGTTCAGTCGCGTTGTTGAGGATGTTGGCCGTCTCGTTCATCTCGACCAGGAAGGTGCTTTCCCCTGCCGCCAGGTTGTCGTGCGCCCCGACGCGCGTAAAGATGCGATCGACGACGCCGATGCGCGCCGAGGTCGCCGGGACGAACGATCCGATCTGCGCCAGCAGTACGATCAGACCGGTTTGGCGCAGCACGACGCTCTTGCCCGCCATGTTGGGGCCGGTGATGACGAGCATCTGCGGCGCATCGCCCTGCTCTAACTCGCCGCTCGGGTCGAGGCAGACGCTGTTGGGGATGAACGGCTCGCCGGGTGGAAGGGCATGTTCAACAACCGGATGTCGCCCCTCGTGGATGTCGAGGACGCAGCTATCGTCGACCGTCGGGCGGACGTAGTTATGGCGGATGGCTTGCTCGGCGAGGCACGCGAACGTGTCGATCAGACCCAGCAGGCTGGCATTGCGTCCAAACGTAGCGGCTTCCTCGGCGAGGGCAAGACACAGCGTCTCGAACAGTTGCTGCTCCAGCGAACCGATGCGCTCCTCGGCGGACAGCACCTTTTCCTCGAACTCCTTGAGCGACGGCGTGATGTAGCGCTCGGCATTGACCAGCGTCTGCTTGCGGGTCCAGTCACTTGGCGCTTTGTCTTTGTGCGCGTTGGTGACTTCGAGGTAGTACCCAAACACCTTGTTCTGGCCGACTTTCAGCGACGTGATGCCCGTCCGCTCGGCCTCCTGGTTGCGGAGCCGCTCGATATATCCTTTGCCGTCTCTGAGCAAGCCACGCAGTTCGTCCAGTTCGTCGTTAAACTCCTCCTTAATACAACCGCCGTCGCCCAACTTGGCAGGGGCTTCGTCGGCACACGACGCGGAGATTCGATCAACCACGTCGAGGCAGAGCGACAGACCATCCGCGGCTTTGCGCAGCGAGTCACAGCCGTGCCCCGACAGCATCGCCTTGATCGGGCCGATCTGCTCGAGGGTCTGCCGCAACTGCTGAACGTCGCGCGGGCCGACACGTCCGGCGGCGAGGCGAGCGGACAGGCGCTCCAGGTCGGCGACGCTCGCCAGTTCGTCGCGCAGGTTGCGGCGCAGGTCGTTGTCGCTGGCGAGGGCATCGACGGCGTCCAAACGCTGCTCGATCTGATCGACGCGGCACAGCGGGCGAACGAGCCAGCGGCGCAGCATCCGGGCGCCCATCGCTGTCTTGGTGGCGTCGAGCATGGCGATCAGGCTGCCTTCCTGCGCGCCCATAATGCCCCCCGTCAGTTCGAGGTTGCGCTTGGTCTGCGGGTCGAGCGCCATGTGGTCGGCCGTCGCGTAGCGCTGCAACCGGCGCACCTGCGGCAACTTACCCTTCTGCGTCTCGCTGACGTAGTGGAGCGCGGCACCAGCGGCACATAGCCCGAGCCGGAGTTCGTCGGTCCCAAAGCCTTTGAGCGAGTGCGTTTTGAAGTGGCGCAGAAGCGTTTCGTAGGCGAAGTCGAACCCGAACGCCCAATCCTCCTGCGGCGTCACGACGAACGATCCGGCTTTCAGATCGCGGATGCGGTCGCGCTGCTTCTTGTCGACGAGCACCTCGGCGGGCGCAATCGTCAGCAGCAGATCCGCCACGCGTGCTTCATCGACTTCGACGACGCGAAACTCTCCGGTCGACGCATCGACGAAGCTTGCCCCAACGCGTCCCTTCTCGGTGCGGCTGCTCCCCCACCGCAGCGCCACCACATACGTCGACCGGCGCGGGTCGAGCATTCCGTCGTGCAGGATCACGCCCGGCGTGACGACTTCGACGACGTCGCGCTTGACAATAGTGCGCGCCAGTTTGGGATCTTCGACCTGCTCGCAGATCGCCACGCGCAGTCCGGCGGCGACGAGTTTGGGCAGGTGCGCGTCGAGCGAATGATGGGGAAACCCAGCCAGCGGAATCTCCGCCGCCTTCCCGTTGCTGCGCTTGGTCAGCGTGATGCCGAGCACACGCGCAACCGTCTTGGCGTCCTCCTCAAACGTCTCGTAGAAGTCGCCCATCCGAAACAGCAGCAGCGCCCCCTCGTGCCGCTCCTTGATCTTGCGATACTGCCGCATCAGCGGCGTCTCCTTGGCCCCTTTTGCCATCGTCGTGCGTCGTTCTCTAACTGAAACGGCAAGATACCGATGCGCGATGACGACGGTGTGACGCTGCGGGTTTTGAGGTTGGTGAGTACTCCCATCTCACCACCATCGTCATCCTCGCGAAGGCGGGGATCCACAACATCGGAGCGCGGTCGTTCAGTCGATCCAGGTGAGGAGGACAGCCAAACCTCATGTGATGGGCGCTGATCCGGCTTGGGTGGCGATTGTGGGTCCCTGCCTGCGCAGGGACGACAGCTGGGGAGATTGGAGGTATGGATCGGATTTGCGCAGTTAACTCACGGTGGAATCTGATCGGTCAAATCCCGCCACATTGGGTTTGCCTCTTCGATCAGCCGGATCTTCCACAGCCGCTTCCAGCGCTTCAACTGCTTCTCGCGCGCGATGGCGTCGATGATTCCGTCGTGCGCCTCGAAGTAGACCAAACGCTTTACGCCGTGCTCTTTGGTAAAACCCTCGACATCGCCTCGCCGGTGCTCCCCAACGCGCCGCGACAAGTCACTCGTCACGCCGACGTATAACGTCCCATGCGGCTTACTCGCCAGGATATAGACGAAGCCTTTCCGATCTTTGCTCATGCCACAACCTACCTCACACTCCTCCACTATCGTCATCCCTGCGAAGGCAGGGATCCACAACTGACGCGGAGCCATAGCCAGAGCGCTCAGTAAAGCAGAATGGGCCCTTTCTCGCAGTTAAGGCATGCTCCAATAGCGTACGCTGCCCTACGCCCCTTTCGTCCACGCGTTGCGAACGCGCTTGAAACCGGTGCGCTCGTAGAACGGCGTCGAGATTTCCGAGTCGCGCAGCACGAGTTCGGTGCCCTTGCAGCGCTCCAGCACACCGTCGATCAACGCGCGCCCGATGCCCACACCCTGAACGTCGGGCTCTACGGCCAAGTCGCACAGGTAGGAGAACAGAACGCCGTCGGACAGCACGCGCGCCAAACCGACGAGCCGGTCGCCGTGCCAGGCGCTGAGCACGAACGTGGCAGCGTCAAACATCGCCTCAACCTCTTTGGGGTCGTGGACGCTGCGCATCAGCGGCGCCCTACGGTAGAGCGTCAGGATACGGGCGGGCGTGAGGCCGTCGAGGCCTTCGCGGAGAGTGAGTTGGGCGTCGGCCATGGTGTCGGGCATCGGGAAGAGTAGAGGTATGAGAGTAAGGGCGATTCATGAATCGCCCTTACCGTATAGCCGAGTGGATGATGTCGCAGGAGCGGGTCCGCCGGGACACGAAAAAACCTGGCAGATCGTAGAGACCTGCCAGGTTTGGGTTTGGTTGCGAGCGCCGAGTTACGCGTTCAGCGCTTCGGTCACTTTGTCGGCGGCCTCTTTGAGCAGGATCGCCGTTTCGAGCTTGAGACCGCTGTCCTTGAGGATTTGCTGGCCCTCTTCGGCGTTCGTGCCCTGCAGGCGGACGATCAGCGGAACGGTGATGTCGACCTTGCCTGCTGCCTCGACGATGCCGTTGGCGACGCGGTCGCAGCGGACGATACCGCCAAAGATGTTGACCAGGATCGCCTCGACGTTGGGGTCTTTGAGGATGATGCGGAAACCGGCTTCGACCGTCTTGGCGTTGGCGCCGCCACCTACGTCGAGGAAGTTGGCAGGCTCGCCGCCCGCGAGCTTGATGATGTCCATCGTGCCCATCGCGAGCCCAGCGCCGTTGACCATGCAGCCGACGTTGCCATCGAGCTTGACGTAGTTCAGGTCGTGCTCTCCGGCTTCGACTTCGAGGGGCTCCTCCTCGTGGATGTCGCGCATGGCGGCCAGTTCCTTCTGGCGGTACATCGCGTTCGAGTCGAGCGAGATTTTGGCGTCGACCGCGATCACGTCTCCGGCTCCGGTCACGAGCAGCGGGTTGATCTCGGCGATCGCGGCGTCGCTTTCCGAGTAGGCTTTGTACAGCGCCATGACGAACTTCGTCGCGCCTTTGAGGGCCTTGCCTTCCAAGCCCAGGCCGAAGGCGACCTGACGCGCCTGGTACGGCTGGATGCCCGTCGCCGGATCGACCCAGACCTTGATGATCTTCTCAGGCGTCGCAGCGGCGACTTCCTCGATCTCGACACCGCCCTCGGTCGACGCCATGATGACGTTCATGCTCTTGGAGCGGTCGAGCGTGACGCCCAGGTAGTACTCCTTGGAACCGTCGTCGTACACATCGCCTGCGACGAGGACTTTGCGGACCTTCTGGCCTTCGGGTCCGGTCTGGGGCGTGATGAGCTGCATGCCCAAGATGGCTCCTGCTTTCTCGCGCACTTCGTCGATCGACTTGGCGAGCTTGACGCCGCCGCCCTTGCCGCGTCCGCCCGCGTGGATCTGCGCTTTGATGACGTGCATCGACGCTCCGTTCTTCTCGGCTTCCTGCGCGATGGCGACGGCTTCGTCGACCGTGTCGGCGACTTTGCCGGGCTGGATCGTGACGCCGTATTTCTGGAGGAGTTCTTTGGCCTGGTATTCGTGGAGCTTCATCGAGCGAGAGAGGAGTAAGCGAGTTGGGAAGAGAAACAGTCGTTTCGTTGCGCGTAAACTACGCCCGTGCCGTTTGGGTCGCCAATCCACGGCTTTTCACGCGTTCCATCTTGCGACCCTTTCCCATCCACTCGTTCTGATCGTGCCGACGCTCTTCGACCGACACATCGCGCGTCGCCTGATCGGGGGCTACGTCGGCTTCGTGCTGGCCCTGATCGTGTTCTTCGTCGTGCTGCACTACCTGGAGTACGTCGACGATTTCATGGACCGCAACGCGTCGATGGCCCAGGTGCTCGGCGTCTACTATCCGTCGTACATTCCGGAGATTGTCCGGCTCACGTCGCCGTTGGCACTGTTTCTCTCGGGCCTCTACCTGACGACCAAGCTCTCTGCCGAGCTGCAACTGACGGCGCTCTACGCCGCAGGCGTATCGCTAGGGCGGATCATGCGCCCTTACGTCCTGGTCGGCCTACTCATCGCGGCGATTCAGTTTGGACTGGGCGGTTGGGTCGTGCCCCACACGCAGCGAACGGTCGTCGCGTTCGAAGCCGAGTACCTGGGCGACCGAGACACGCAACCCGACGTGTCCGACCTGCACCGCCAAAACGCCGACGGCTCGTACCTGACCATCGGCTTCTACTCGCCCAACGACAGTTCGGCGTTTCGCGCGACGCTCTACGGCTACGACGACGCGCGGCTGAGTTCTCGCCTGTTCGCGACGCGGATGGAGTGGGTCGATAGCCTCGCTGTGTGGCGCCTGTTCGACGCGACCGAACGCCTCTACGCTCCAAACGGCGACGTAACCGTGCACAAGATCCAGGCGCTCGACACCACACTCAACGTCGGCCCGCGCGACCTGGCGCAGACCGAACGCGACGTAGAGACGATGACGGTCGACGAGGCGCAGGCCCACTTAGCACAGCAGCGACGAACAGGGTCGGGCAACCTGCGGGTGTCGCAGGTCGGACTGATGAGCAAGTTCACCTATCCCCTGGCCCACATCGCGCTGATGCTGCTGTGCGTCCCGCTCGGAGCGCCACGGCGGAGGGGCGGAGCCGCCGTCGCGTTTGGAGTCGGCCTGCTGCTGGCGCTGATCTATCTAGCGACACAGAAGATCGCCGAGCCATTCGGTTACACCGGGCTAGCCTCGCCCCTATTCGTCACGCTGATGCCGCACGTCGTCTTCAGTCTGCTGGCGCTGGCGCTGTTCTGGCGAGCGCGGAAGTAGGGTTTCGTCGCGGACCTGGCAGGTCGTGGGCGACCTGCCAGGTCTCCATCGCGCGAGTTAGAGCAGGACGGCTCGCGTGGTGCACGTTTCCGACTCGGTGCGCAGGACGATGAGGTACACACCTGCCGATACGCGACCTCCGTCGGCGCCAGAGCCATCCCACTCGGCGGAGCGGGCACCGGTTTGCACGTCGGTCTGCCAAACGCGGCGCCCGAGTAGGTCGTAGGCTTCGAGGGTGGCCGGAGTGGGCGTCTTTAACGTGAAACGGACGCCTGTTGCGGTTGGCGTCGGCATTCCGCTTCCCAGTGATAGAGTGGTTTCAGATGGAACGCTGGCATCGGTAAAGCCAGTTGGGCCTCCAATATCGAAGAAGTACGCCTGGGACTCGGTGTAGGCGATGACCGAGTACGTCGGCTCGCAGAAGAACTCCATTTCCGGGCAGTAAACACCGAACTCAATGGCTTGCAGCGCGAGAATCGGCTCGTCGGTGTCGGGAGATTCCGACAGGCGCTTCCATTGGCCGGACCGATCTCCCAACTCCCAGATACCGTCGTCCGTCGCCGCGAAGTAGAGGTTAGGTCCGAGCGTAAGCAGATCGGTGACTGTTCGTGCTTCAAGGCCCGAGCCGAGCATTTGCCACGTATCCCCCTCGTCGACGGTGAGCAAGACGCCGCCTGTCCCCCACGCCGCGACGCGCCCACGCGACCGTTCCATACCAATGGCGCGGGTCAGTCCCTCCCTGCCATCGTAGACGTTCTGCCAGCGTCCGTTGGCGAAGCGCGAGATACGACCGTCCGACGTTCCAACGAGAATACCGCCCTCGACTCCGGCAATGCTGGTAGCGTCGGTATTGAGGGGAAGATCAGCCAAGCTGACCCACACGCTCGATCCTTCTGTCCGCGCCCATACATGAGAGTTGGAGACTGCATAGAACGCCATGTCTGAAAATGTCATAGCGCGCCAAGTCGACAGATCTGGTGTAGCGTCAGGGAACGTCGCTTCAGGTTCGAGCCGTAACGTATCGCCCTCCCGAACGAGCGCCGCTAGAGCCGTATCGGATTGCGCAAATAGGACGGGTGTGTGAGTGAGACGCGACTCGGGTGAGTCATAGAATGACTCCCACCGAAACGCGCAGTCGAGCACGGGGCGCCGAAACCCGCCCAACACGCCGACAGACGACGGCGCGCTGTCCAGCGAACTCAGCGCCGTGAATCCGTCGAAGCCTACCGGAGCCATCTCCACCCGTTCGGAGGTATCGCCGCGCAACCGGAAGAGCGAACCTGTCGAGACAGGGAAGCGGTTCGAGGAGGGATGTACCCCTCCAGCTTCTGGTATGCACACCACTCCGCCATCCGCTCGCGTGCCCACAAGCAGTTCGCTAGAAGACAACGCCAGAGCGTTAGATAAATGAACCAATCCGCTGGTAGGGGGCAGTGCCAACTGTTCTTTTCCGAGCCGACCCCAAGTCTCTCCTCTGTCGTTGCTAACATATAGTTCAGTCGTCCGCTTACCGATGGCCGTTAAGTGACCTCGGGGACCCTCGTTAAACCAAACCCCGAGCGGCTGGAGCACCTCGCCCCATGTATCGCCTCCATCAGTCGACCGGAACACTTGAGTGATGGTTGACACGAGCAGTGTGTCGCGATTTAAAGCGATGAGAGACTCGGCGCGCGTGTCGGATCCACTAGCACTCGCAACCAGCACTGTATCCCAGGTCGCGCCTCCATCGGTAGAACGCTCGACACCACCGACGACACGGTTCGGCGCCGGGTCCAGATCCTGATATATGGATCCGAAAATCGCACCTGCCGCATCGACTGCACAGTCCGACCAGAGCTTTGAATCACCGGGCAGTTTCCTCCACTGTCCCCCCTCTGCTGCACCGATGTAGAGCGAGGAAGCTACCAGAGAAGAGTGTGGTGCTACCGTTCTAACAAAGAGGGAATCGGTACCGAAAGGCTGCACGCAGGTCACGAGTTAGGACGATGGAAGCGACTTCTCGCGCCACGAAGCACCTTGGTCGTCCGAGATTAGCAAAAAGTCTGTCTCTCGGTCTCCATCGGCGTCTCGCCGCTCCCCTACTGCTGCCCATCCTCGACTGGGAAGAGCCGTCAGCGTATGCAAGCCGCGTGCTGCCACCCGATTCTCGACTTCGATCCAGTCTACTCCCCCGTCCGTCGAGCGGTACATCCTGTGTCCAGTGGGCGTGTAGGCTGAAGTCACCATCAGCACTGTGTCCGGATGAGCAGCCGCTAAGGCTATTGCAGAGGGCAGATCGCTCGGCGGCGGTACAGCATCCCACGTCTGCGCCGAAAGCGCAGGGGCAATAAGTAAGGCGAGCAGAGAGAGGTAGCGCATGAGAATGGAAGTGATGAACAGGGTTCGATTCACGGTCACAGCAGGACCGCGCGCGTCGTTCTCATCCCTCCGTCTGACCGTAGTACAATCAGGTACACGCCTGCCCCATCGCGCCCCCCGCCGACTCCCTGTCCGTCCCACCCGGCGGAGCGGACGCCGGGCTGCACGTCGGCTTGCCAGACGCGGCGGCCGAGCAGGTCGTAGACTGCGAGCGTGGCGCGCGAAGGCGTCGACAGGTCGAAGCGAACGCCCGACGCACTTGGCGTCGGCGACGGGGCGCCCAGCGTCAGTGCGGCGGCGGCTTCAGGCGAGGCCGACGTGAACTCGGATCCGAGGGAGTAGCCGACGTACGCTTGCTGCTCAGTGTAAGCGATGATGCTGTAGGATATCGGACAATCAAACTCGCATTGAAAAGAGGTAGTGCCCATTAGTTGGAGTCCGATTATCGGGTCGGAGTGCGATTCGATGCCGTCGTTGACGGCGGTCCATTGGCCGTTGGGATCCGTCAGTTCCCACACTCCGGTTGCTGTCCCTGCGAGAAAGCGTTCTGGCGAGAGAGGTAGGA
Source organism: uncultured Rhodothermales bacterium (assembly GCA_963973615.1). Taxonomy (GTDB): domain Bacteria; phylum Bacteroidota; class Rhodothermia; order Rhodothermales; family BA12; genus CAXBBB01. The sequence goes on from CAXBBB010000012.1 coordinate 11,441, forward strand.
AGCTGAACACGTCTTCCCCGCCCAGCCCCTCTCCCAACGTCGACCACGTAGCTCCGTCGTCTGTCGAGAGCAAGACTCCGTTTTTCCCAAATGCCGTCCGGCGCCCCACCGATAGGTGAAGACCGCGAATGCGCCCGATATCGCCGCCGTCGTAGGGCGTCGTCCACGAAATGCCGTCGTAGCGCAGGATGCGGCCATCCGCCGAACCGACGATGGCTCCGCCAGACGTGTGAAGCACGCTCGTCGGCTCGACGTCACCCGGCAGATCAACGAGCAAGGTCCATCCGGCGCCGTCTCCCGACTGCCAAACACGCGCATCCGACACAGCCAAGTAGCGATCGCCTGCTCGGTCGATGTCGCGCCAAGTCGACAAGTCAGCATCCGCCCCTTCGAACGTCGGCGACGGAGAGAGTACGGAAACTCCCATGCTATCCGAGAGGATGACGCCTTGACCGGAGATATCGACGGCGGCGAGCAGCGGAGTCGTCGGCGAAGATGGATTCTGGCGCGAACTCCATTCAAAAAGGCAACCTACTCCTCCCCACTGAAGTCCGCTCCTGAATGCGCCGACGAGTGGGCCGCGCATTCCAGAGAGCGTGGACAGCGCTGTGAATCCGTTAAAACCGACGGGGGCGTTTGCGACTCGCGCGAGGTCGGACGGAGTGCCACGGTAGAGCAACCCGAAGTTGTTCTGATACTCGCTCCAGACATACTCAGTCTGTCCGGCAGTTTTGGCCACACATACTACACCGGGTTCGGCCGACGTGCCGACGATGAAGTCACCCTCGGCCGGGGAAAACAGAGCAGATACGGAAGCCGGAAACAGCCCGTCGCGAAACCGCAAGTCGCTGCTCAATCCTACGTCTTGCCACGTAGCACCGCGATCGCTCGACACCTTCGCGTCGATTGCCCCATAGGAAGGCTCCGACCACGACAGCAGGCGACCGCCAGGCTGAACAGTG
>CAXBBB010000013.1:0-12083 GCA_963973615.1 uncultured Rhodothermales bacterium
CGGGATCTCACGCCGCGCCTACCGTACAGGACCGTTCCGTTGATTGTCGGACCCCGTGTTGATGCGCTGGGACATGGGTCTGGGGAGTTAGCGAGGGAGAGGTCAAGCGGTGGATGCGAGCCGGAGCGTGGTGCCCCACGGGTCAGACACGAGCCGATCCGGGCCGTCGGGCCGGACGTCAGCACCCACTGCGGCGAGCCGCTCGGCGGCGGCCTCCACAGCGCCGGCATCTGGGACGACGAGCGACCACTCCAGGAGCCTCGCGTCATCGCCGCCGGCCGGCGGCGCGCCTGCAGCCCAGGTGTTGACGCCGAGGTGGTGGTGGTAGCCGCCAGCCGAGAAGAAGAGCGCGCCGGGGTAGCCCCACACGGTTCGGTCGAGGCCGAGCGCGCGGTGGTAGAACGCCTCGGCTTGGTCGAGGTAGGCCACGTGGAGGTGGACGTGGCCTACCGTCGTCCCCGACGGCGCCCCGGACCACGGGACATCGCTGGCACTCTGGAGCAGGTCCGGCACGTCGAGGGGCTGCGTCGCCATCGCGATCTGGCCGCCGTCGTAGCGCCACGCCGAGCGCGGCCGGTCGGCGTAGACCTCGACGCCGAGCCCGTCCGGATCGCTGAGATAGACAGCCTCGCTCACCAGGTGGTCCGACATTCCGGGCCGGACGCCCGCCTCCGAGAGGTGGCGCACGAACTGGGCGAGGGACGCGCGATCTGGGAGGAGGTAGGCCACGTGGAAGAGGCCGAGCCTCCCGCGCCGAGGCACAGGCTGCACGCCGGGCGTCTCGGCGAGCTCGACGAGGGGCGCATCGTCGCCGTGCGCCCCGAGAACCGCCCCTGTGTCGGAGCGCAGCAGGACCCGGAGGCCGAGCACGCCTTGGTAGAACGCGAGCGAGCGGTCGAGATCGGAGATCTGGAGGCGCACGCGGCCGAGCCGGGTGGCCGGGGGCAACGGCTGTGCGACGCCCTCGGGGTGGGATACAGGAGAGACAGACATGGTATGGAGGCGTTGGGGCGTTGGCTACGCCCTGATCTTCTCCGCGAACCGGACGAGCCTCCGAGCCTGGTGGCGAATGGCTTCGAGCGACTCGTCGGAGACGTCGGGGCCGTCCGCAGTCACGCTGGTGCCGTAGGGGTTGCCGCCGGCCGCGTAGACCGCGTCGCCCGTGTAGCCGGGCGGGACGAGGATGCAGCCCCAGTGCATGGCCGTGATGTAGAGGGTTTGGAGCGTCGTCTCCTGGCCGCCGTGCACGTTGCCCGCGCTCGTCATGGCGCTGAACGCCTTGTCGGCCAGCTCGCCCTTCTGCCAGACCGGCCCGAGCGTGTCGATGAACGAGCGCATTTGACTGGCGGCCCCGCCGTAGCGGGTCGGCGAAGAGAAGAGGTAGGCATCGGCCCATACCAAGTCGTCCGGTGTCGCCGTGGGTACGTCAGAGGTCTCTTCCTGCTGAGCCTTCCACGCCTCCTGGGCGTCGATGACCTCCTGGGGAGCGGTCTCGCGGACCTTCAACAGACGGACCTCAGCCCCGGCTTCGCGCGCAGCCTCAGCGGCGACCTCGGCCATGCGGTGGTTGTGACCGTAGGTTGAGTAGTAGACGATGGCGAGCTTGGTAGCAGACATGGGAGTGTGGGTCGTGGGGGAAGGAATGCAGAGGAGTACTGGGCGCCGGGTCAGGACCCGGCCACGGCCTCGACATCGAGAACGAGTTGGACGTGGTTGCCGACAGCGGGGATGCCGCCCGGCAGCTCGCTCCCCCACGTGATGCCGAAGTCGCGCCGGTCGATCTCAGTCGCAGCATGGAAGCCGACGCGCTGGCCGTTCTCGATCGGGATCGGCCCGGCCGCCTCCACCTCGAAGACGACTTCTCTGGTCGTCCCCTTGATGGTGAGGTCGCCGGCCAGGCGGAAGGTGTGCTGCCCCGTGGGCTGGACCCCCGTCGAGGTGAACGTCATCGTCGGAAAGGTCTCGACCTCGAAGAAGTCGGCCGAGCGGAGGTGATTGTCGCGAGCCTCCACGTCGGTGTCGATGCTGGCCGTCTGGGCTGTCACCGTCGCCGTTGTAGCGGAGAGATCCGCTGGGTCGAAGACAATGGTACCCTCGAAGGCGTCGAACTCGCCCTCGACGAAAGCGATGCCCATGTGGCGGATGCGGAAGCCGAGCGTAGTGTGGGCCGGGTCGATCTGGTACGTCGCGGCCTCGGCTGGCGCTAGCGCGGCGGTGGGCGGCGTCGGGGTCGTAGGCGGCGCGGCGGCAAAGCCGAGCGCGGCGACGAGGGCGAGAGCGATGAGCGTGGTTTTCATGAGGTCAGGGGTGGGAGTAAGGGGAACGTGCGCGAGTCAGGCCGCAGGCGTGTGCGCCTCGATGAGCGAGCCGAAGCGGTCGGTCATCGACTCGATGTAGGGGAGCCAGAGCGAAGCGGAGGTGCAGGCACCGGTGACAGGGGCGCAGGTGAGATCGGAAATCATAGGATTGGGAGTCGGAGGGGCGCGCCGAGACGAGTCGTTCAGCGCTCGCGCGCTGCGGCGAGGAGGTCGGCGAGCGTGCGGAGCTGCGTCGCGCCGAGGTCCCCAAGCTGCCGGCGGTGCAGCGCCTCGAGGACCTCGTCGAGTTCGGCCAGGAGGTCGAGGCTGGCGGGCGTGATCTGGGCGCGCACCTGCCGACGGTCCCCAGGGTCGCGTGCGCGGACGACGAGTCCAGACGCCTCGATGCGGTCGATGAGCCGCGTCACGTCAGGGCCGGGGGTGACGAGGCGTTCGGCCACCTCGTGGCGGCAGAGGCCAGCGTCACCCGCGCCGCGGAGGATGCGAAGCACGTTGTACTGGGTGGTGGTGAGCCCGTGGGGCTTTAGCACCTCGTTGACTTCGCCTTCGAGCAGAGCCGCCGTTCGGAGGATGCCGATCACAGCCTCAGTCTCCGTGCTCGGGAACGGTCGGCTCTGGCGTAGTTCCTGTTGGAGAGAAAGGCTCACGGCGTGATCGGCGCTGTGAATCTGTGTTTACAACACACATCTTTGCGTCCGGTTCCACCGTGGCGCTGATCGCCCGTGCGAAGCGGCCAACAGACCAACAGGCTGACGCGCAAGAGCGGGAGCGGTGTCTTCTCACAAACAAGCGTTTCCTGGACAGGCTTACCTGCCAGAGTTCGCCAATAGTATCCGACTCTTGTCGGAAGCTGGCAAACCTTGAAAACCACGGCACGCAACCGTTTTGCCAACGGCGTGTTGGGATTGGCAAACCCCTCTGCCCCATGACTACCAAGATCGACAAGTTCGGCCGCATCCTGATTCCCAAGCCCATTCGGCAGCGGCTGGGGCTGCTTCCCGGATCGCCCGTCTCGCTCGTCGAGGGCGATGGTGGGAAGGTCGAAATCACAGCGGAGCGCAGCGAGCCTATGGTCGCCCGTCGTGGTCGGCTTCTCGTCTACACCGGACCTCTCGGCGACGTTGATCCGGTTACTGCTGTGCGCGAAATCCAGGAGGAGCGCGCGGACCGTCACGCAGGCCTCTCGTGAGCAGGCGCGTTCTGTTCGATACGTCGGTGTTGCTACCGCTGCTGGTCGAACCGCATCCGCATCACATGGTTGCGCTGGACTACTTCGAGCGGATGGAAGCCGAAGGCGCACAACTGCTCATCGGCGCTCACGGTTTTGCCGAGATGTACAGCGGACTGACGCGCCTGCCCGCTCGCCCTCCCCTAGCCGAAGTGCCGGGAATCTTGCGAGCGCTGCGCGAGATTTGCGAGGTGATCGAGCTATCGGCCGACGACTACATGGAGGTGATTCAGCGAGCGGCACGCCTGGGTCTGGTGAGCGGCGCGATCTATGACCTACTCCACGTGCGCTCGGCCGAGGTGGGAGGCGCGGACAAGCTGGTGACGTTCAACGGGCGCGACTTTCGCAGGATGGAGCCACAGGGTACGTGCCAGTTGGTGGTGCTGAAAGGGATATAAATAGCTTGCAATAAGAGGCGCGGAATATAGCTGTGCTCCTCAATTCGCTTGATCGAATAGCTCCTTCGCGCGTTGTCCCAGACTCAAAGTAGTGACTCCTGTAAATCACCCCTTCATGCCGACGCATCTATCCGACGAACAAGCTCAGTTTGTTGAGGAAATTGGCCTCCTGATGGAAGAGCATGGACGAACCCGGATTGCCGGCAAAATCCTCGGGTGGCTGCTGATCTGCGAGCCGCCTCAGCAGTCCTTCGCTGCCCTCGTAGACGTACTGGGCGCCAGCAAAGGATCGATTTCGTCGATGACGACCCTACTGTTGGAAGCCAAGCTCATCGAACGCGTCGCGATGCCTGGCGATCGGCAGACATATTATCAGATGGCGCCGGATGCATGGTCTCTTGTGCTGAGCCGGATGGCCGAGCGGATCCAGCGTTCGGTAGAAGCAGCCGAAGCCGGCCTCGCCCTTGTCGAGCGGCTCCACCCCGAGGCCGACCACTGGCGCCTGCGTGAGATGCGAGAACTCAACAGGATCGCGGCTGAAGGATTCCCAGCATTCGTCGAAAAGTTCGAGGCGTCCCGACGAGCCTGAATCTGTAAGGGCGAGACGCCAGCGTGAGCGGTTCCGCTAGCAGACATCCGCCGCGCATCCACTTCTACTCGACTTCATGAAACATGAGTCGACAAGTGGACGTGCAGTCATCAGGTTCAGTAACTACTGAACATAATGATAGATCAGAACCATATGCGCCGTCTCGCCCTCTTAGGCCTTGCTCTTGTGTGCGTCACCAGCGCCGCCAGCGCCCAGGTCACGCCGCGTCTCGATTCCACGACCGCCGTTTCGTCCGGCTCCGTTCCTCCGATAGACCCGCTGGCACCAAGCGGGCGTCCCTTGGCCCTCAGCCTCAGCGGCGCTGTCACCCGCGCGCTCAGCGAGAGCGAAGAGGTCGGCCTCGCCCGCGCCCAGATCGACCTCGCCGAGGCGCAGGTTGACCAGGCCTATTCGTCTCTCTACCCCCAGTTCAGCGCGAACCTCGGCTACCAGCGGACGCTGGAGTCCTCGTTCGGCGGCGGCGGTGGTGGCGGGCTCGCGGGTGGGGACTCGCTCGGCTTCGACCCGGACCCTACGGCCCCACTCGAAGAGCGTGTCCGGTACCTCGAAGAGAACGCAACCAACGCCGGGCTCGCCGGGCTCGGAAGTCTCTTTAGCGGACTCCCGTTCGGACAGGAGCACACGTACTCAGCAAACTTCAGTGGATCCCAGGTGCTATTTGCACCCCAGGCCTTCGTCGGCACGAAGATCGCGAAAGGGGTCCGAGAGGCCGTCGCCTACAACGTGGTTGAGCAGACGGCCGACGTTCGGCTTCAAGTAGAGCAGGCGTACATCCAGGCGCTCGTCGCCCGCGAACTCGTCGACATCTCCGAAGCCGCCATCGAGCAGGCCCAGGCGTTTCTCGAGGACGAACAGCTCCGGCTCCGGGCCGGCCGCGCGAGCGAACTCGAAGTGCTCCGCGCCCAGGTCGAACTCGAGAACCTCCGGCCGCAACTCGTCCAGGCCCAGAACGCGGCCGACCTCGCCGTGCTCAACCTCAAGCGGCTCGCCAACATTCCGTACGCCCAGCCCCTGGAGCTCACGACCCAACTCACGCTCCCCCCCGCCGCCGCGCTGGCGGACGTCGATCTCGACCCGGTCGCCGGGACCTCGCAGCGCGCAGCAATCCTCGCAGCCCAAGCCCAAGTCGGCATCCGCGAGCAGCAGGTCCGCCTCCAGAAGGCGTCCTACCTCCCGACCGTAGCACTCTCGACTAGCTACGGCCGGTCGCTCTTGCCAACCTCGGCGTTCGCCTTCGACACCGATCCGCGGACCGACTGGACCGTCTCGGTCGGTGTCCAGATCCCCCTTTTCGACGGGTTCAACCGGCGGGCCCAGGTGGCCCAGGCGCGCGTCGAGCTCTCGCAGGCGGAGCTCCAGCGCGACCAACTTGTCGAGAGCGTCCAACTCCAGGTCGAGCAGGGGCTCCGCGAGAAGCAGCGCGCAGCCGCCCTCATCGCCGCCCGCCAGACGACGGTAGACCAGGCTGCCCGGGTCTACCGGCTTACCGAGCTGCAGTACGACGAGGGGCTCGCGACCCAGCTCGAGGTCTCGAACGCGCGCCTCGGGCTGCTCCAGGCCCGGAGTAACCTCGTCCAGGCCCTCGCCGACTTCTACACGGCCGAGACCGACCTTGCCCGCTCGTTGACAGGCGCCTCCGGCGCCACCTCCACCTTTTCGATGGGCACTGGTCAGCCGCTCACCGCTCCGGCGGATGCCGCTACGCCCTTGCCGAACACTCCGGCGAACCCGCCCGTCCCGAGCGGCGGGAATGTCCCTACACCGTCCGATGGCTGATTCTCCCTTTCTCGCTCCTTCGTCCTCGCCTCCGATGAACACTACCACACGCAGACTCTCACCTCACCGCGTGCTGCTCGCTCTTCCACTCGTACTCCTGATCGCCGCGTGCGGCGGAGAGGGTTCGTCCGACATAGGCGAGGCTGAAGCCGCTCCGCTCGTGCTTGCCTCGACCGACGTGGCGACTGTCGAGCGCGGCTCCATCAGCTCAGGCATTTCGATTACCGGCAACCTCGATCCGTACCGCGTCGTCGAGGTGAAGGCACAGGTGTCCGGCACGATAGGCTCGGTACGGGCCGAGGAAGGCGACCGCGTTGGTAGCGAAACCGTCCTGGCTACGATTACCGCCGAGGGCATCCGTAGCCAGGCGACAGCGTCGCAGGCAGGCGTGAGCGGAGCCGAGGCGAGCGTCGCGTCAGCGCAGGCGCAGCTTGCTCTAGCGCGCGAGCGTGCCGAGTCGGCGCAGTTCCTCTACGACGAAGGCGCGATGTCGCGGCTCGATTTACAGGCGGCTCAGGCGCAGCTAGAAGCGTCGCAGGCACAGGTGGCGTCGGCGCGTTCTCAGGTGGCGTCGGCGCGCTCCCAGGCAACGGGTGCGGGTGAGCAGGCCGCGCGCACGACCGTCCGCTCGCCAATCTCTGGGGCCGTGAGCGCCAAGCAGGTCGAACTCGGAGAAGCCGTCAGCCCGGGGCAGACGCTTTTCACCGTCGTCAACACGAGCGAGCTCGAACTCGACGGACGCGTGGGCGTCGCCGAGGCCGCTCAGATCTCGGTCGGCGATCCAGTCGAGTTTCGCATCGACGCCTACCCCGGACAGACGTTTCGCGGCACCGTAGCGCGCATCGAACCGACGGCTGATAATGCCTCGCGGCAGGTCGGCGTATTCCTCCGCCTGCCCAACGCCAGCGGCCTCGTCGGCGGCCTGTTCGCGACGGGGACAGTCGTATCCCAGACGGCTGAGGATGCGCTACTCGTGCCAGAAAGCGCCGTCCGCACCCAGAATGCCGGGGGCGGCGAAACCGCTCTCGTGCTCGTCGTGCGCGACAGCGTCATCCGCCAGGTGCCCGTCGCTGTGACCCAGCGCGATGCGGGTCGGGGCGTGGTCGCCGTGCAGGGCCAGATACAGGCGGGCGACCGCGTGATCGTGGCGCCGACGACCGACACCGTCGACGGCGCGCGCGTGCGGCTCGCCGGCACGACGCCCGGCGCCGGACGCCTCTAACTCCTCGATTTCAGACCAACCCTTCCGATGACCGAACAACCGCACAACGGCCGCACCGATGGCCCTACGGGCACTTCGGGGTTTCACGACGCCGAGATTCCCGATCAGGCTGCCGAACCGAACTTCTTTGAGGACCGCTACTCGGGTCTCAGCGGCCTCTCGATCCGGCGCCCCGTCTTTACGTCGATGATCATGCTCGGCCTCGTCGTGCTCGGGCTGTTCGCGCTCCGCGGGCTTCCCATCGACCAGTACCCCGACGTTGAGATCCCCATCGTCTCAGTAACGACGGTGTACCCGGGCGCCAGCCCCGAGACGATCGAGCGAGAGGTTTCCGAGCGGCTCGAGCAGGCGTTCAACCCCGTCCAGGGCGTCGACGACATCACGTCGGTCTCGCTCGAGGGCGTATCCCAGGTCATCATCCAGTTCGATCTCGACCGGAACTCGGACGACGCGGCCAACGACGTCCGCGCCAAAATCGCGACCGTGCGGCGTGATCTCCCGGCCGACATCGAGGAACCGCTCGTCCAGACGTTCGACCCGTCGGCGCAGCCCATCGTCTCGCTCGCCCTCTCGTCGGGCGAGGTCCCCATCCAGCAGCTCACCTCACTCGCCGACGAAGAGATCCGCCGGACGCTCGAGGCGGTCCCGGGCGTCGGCGAAGTGCAGCTCGCAGGTGGCCTGGCCCGCGAGATCCGCGTCAACGTCGATCCCGAGCGGCTCCAGGCCCAGGGAGTCAGCGTGAACCAGGTGATCGGAGCGCTCCAGTCGCAGAACCTCGAAGTCCCGGCCGGACGCATCGAGCGCGGGACAGGCGAGCAGCTCGTTCGCGTGGTAGGACGGATCGAGAATCCGGCCCAGTTCAACGACCTCGTCGTCGCCAACCGCGGCGGCACGCCGATTCGGATCCGCGACGTGGCCACGGTCGAGGACGCGACGGAGGAAGAGCGGTCGGTCGCCCTCGTAGACGGCCAGCGCGCCGTGGCGCTCAATATCCTCAAGGTTTCGGGCGCCAACACGGTCGAGGTGGCCGAGGGCGTAATCGAGACGGTCGAAGAGGTGCAAGCCGAGCTTCCGGCCGGAACCGAGCTCCAGGTGATTCGCAACAACGCGGTCTCCATCGAGCACTCGGTCAACGACACACTCTTCGAACTCGTGCTCGGCGCCATCCTCACGGTCGTCATCGTGATGCTCTTCCTGAACGACGGCAAGGCGACGGTCATCACGGCCCTCGCGCTCCCAGTGTCCGTCATCGCGTCGTTCATCCTGATGCAGGCGCTCGGCTTCACGCTCAACGTGATCTCGCTGCTCGCGCTCTCGCTCTCCATCGGTATCCTCATCGACGACGCGATCGTCGTTATCGAGAACATCGTGCGGCACCGCGAGATGGGTAAAGGCTACTTCGCCGCCGCCGCCGACGGAACGAAAGAGATCTTCCTCGCCGTCATGGCGACCACTCTGTCCATCGTGGCAGTCTTCGTGCCGGTGGCGTTCATGGGCGGCATCATCGGGCGGTTCTTCTTCCAGTTCGGAATGACGGTAGCCTTCGCGGTCCTCGTCTCGCTCTTCGTCGCGTTCACGCTCACGCCGATGATGGCGGCCCACTGGGGCGTCGACCCGCACGTCGAGGGCGGCCACGCGCCGAGCAGAAATCCGCTCAAACGGGGCATCTCGGTCTTCAACCGATGGTTCGACCGGACGGCTCTCCGATACAGCGGCGTGATCGAGTGGGCGCTGACCCACCGAAAGACGACGGTTTTCGGCTCTCTCGCTCTTCTCGTCGGGAGCTTCTTCCTGTTTCCCCTCATCGGCGGCGGGTTCATGCCGCCTCAGGACCAGAGCGAGTTCTCGGTCCAGTTCGAAACGCCGGACGGGTCGAGCCTCTCGTACACGCGCGAGAAGGCAGAGCAGGTCGCCGTTGTAGTCCGCGATCTCCCGGGCGTGGCCTACACCTACACGACCGTCGGGGCCGGACAGACCGGCACGGTCACCGCAGGCGAGGTGTTCGTCTCACTCGTCTCGCCCGGCGAACGCGAGTTGTCGCAGATGGAGCTCCAAGCGGCTGCCCGAGAAGCCCTCGCTCCTATCTTCGGCGTGCAGGCCGTGGTCCTCGACGCTGGCGGGCTCGGCGGAGCCGCCGCGCTCCCCGACGTCGTCGACGTGCAGAATTCGCTGGGGCAGCCGCGCCCCGAATACCGAATTGCCGTCAACCGCGACGTAGCCAACGAACTCGGCCTAACGGTCGGGCAGGTAGCCGGAACGGTCCGCCCGGTCCTCGCCGGTCAGGACGTCACCACGTGGCAGGACCCGGCCGGGGAGGAGCGTGACGTGGTCGTACAGGTGGCCCCTAGCCTTCGCCAGTCGGTTCAGGACATCGCCCGAATCCCGATCGCGACGCCGACCGGCGGAGCCGTTCCGCTCAGTCAGATCGCCACCATTGAGGAGGGTACGGCTCCCTCGCAGATCGACCGCAACGATCTCCAGCGCGTAGCGACGATCTCGGGCAGCCCGGCCCCAGGCCTCTCCGTCTCCGAAGCGACAGCGGCCATCGAGGCCCGGATCGACCAGATGGACATCCCCGCCGGCTACACCGTCGGCTTCGGCGGCGAGACGGAGCAGCTGGCCGAGACCGCGGGCTACGTCATCGAGGCCATCCTCCTCGCCATCATCCTGATCTTCCTCATCCTGGCCTCGCAGTTCGAGTCGATCTCGCAGCCGTTCGCCATCATGATGTCGCTGCCGCTCTCGCTCATCGGCGTGCTGATCGCACTTCTGGTTACGAACGACACGCTCAACATGATGTCGATGATCGGGGTGATCCTCCTCTTCGGCCTTGTCGTGAAGAACGCAATTCTCCTAGTCGACAATGCCAATGAGCGGCGGCGCGAAGGAATCGACCGGTTCCGCGCGCTCGCCGAGGCCGGACAGGTCCGGCTCCGGCCGATCGTGATGACGACCCTGGCAATGATTGCGGGTATGCTCCCGAGCGCCCTCGCGCTCGGCGAGGGCGGCGGCTTCCGCGCGCCGATGTCGCGCGCCGTGATCGGCGGACTCATCACGTCGACCATTCTCACGCTCGTCGTCGTCCCCGTCGCCTACACCTACTTCGATGACATGGGAGAATGGGTGCGTGGCAAGCTGCGGGGCAAGAAGCCGACGCATGACACGCCGACCCATCCAAACGCTACCGAGCGTCCTAATCCGGCTCTGGCTCCTGTCCCTGCTGCCGAATAACCGGCTTCCGATGTACATCTCGACCACCGAAACCGCGTCAACTGCCGGACCTCTCATTCGCTCGGCCCACTTCGTAGGCGCCGTAGGCGAGGAACACCGCGTCGCCCTGCTCGCTGACTTGATGCGATGGGCTGAAGAAGGGCCGTTTCGACTTCTGCTCTTCGCCGAGGACGTGGTTGTCGTGGACAAGAGCTTGACTAGCGACCGCTACCGTGTGGGACGCGCCCTGCGTCAGCCGCCGTTGTCGGAAGCCGTCGATCGCATCGCCCTCGTTGGCGCTACTTCGCCGCGTCCTCATCCTCCTGCTGGAGGCCCTGAGGTACGCCGCTTCGGAGACGACTTGGAGGGCGCACTCAACTGGCTCGGCTCACCATACGAGAACCTGCTATGACCCACGACAAATCCGTACCCGCCTGGAAGGAGCGCGCCCAGAATGCGCTTCGGTCGGCCATATTGGACGCCGCCCGCACCACATTCGCCGAGCACGGCTACGCGGGCGCCACCGTCGACGAGATAGCGACCCGTGCCGAGGTCGGCAAAGGCACGATTTACAACTACTTCGAGGGCGGAAAAGCCGGACTGTTCGTCGCCGTCTTGAGTGATCACTTCGACGACCTCCACGCTCTCGCCCAGCACCGAATGGAAAGTCCGGGGCCGCTTCGGGAGCGCTTCCACGCGTTTGCAGCGGACATGATCGTCTATTTCGACACGCACCAGGACCTGCTGCGTGTCCATCTCCGCGAGGTGCCGCAACTGCTCGCAGCAAGCGGAGACAGAACGCAGACGGAGAACCTGAAGGGCCGACGCGATCGGGTCATCGAAACGCTCGTACCCCCCATCGAACGGGCCATTGCCGAAGGCGAACTCCGCCCGATTCCCGCTTTGCTGACCGCACAGATCGCGTTCGGCCTCCTCGTCGCCACGGTGATTCGGACCGTCGAGGTTTGCCCCGGCACCGTACGGATTGATTCGAAAGAAGCGGCCGACTACCTAGCGGCGTTCTTGTTCGACGGAATCGAGGCGAGAGTCGGGACGCAGGGTTGACATCCTGAGTGCGGCAGGACGAGCCGGCGTGTTCGCCGATAGCGATCTTTTCAGGTTACCACTCGGTCTTTTTGTCTCCATAGGGCGCCAAGCAGAACCGTGCACTGAGGTACGGTAGAACACGGCGGGCTTTGCAGATCTGGGGTCTGACAATCGATGGAACGGTACTGTACGGTAGACTCCGGCTCGCCACCCTACTCAGGGGTCCGACAATCAACGGAACGGTCCTGTACGGTAGGCGCGGCGTGAGATCCCG
>CAXBBB010000014.1:0-12009 GCA_963973615.1 uncultured Rhodothermales bacterium
GATCGCCCCGTGTCCGGCGTGATGATGCTGGCGCGGACGAGCAAGGGCGCGAGTCGCCTGAGCGCGCAGATCCGTGAACGCACCGTCTCCAAGCGCTACGTCGCCGCCGTCGAGGGGCGATTGGAGGGAGGCCAGACGCTCACCGGCTTCCTGCGAAAAGACCGAGACCGCAGTCGTATCGTGTCCAAAGGCGACGCCGATGCCAAAGCCGTTCGATTGACGTACCGCAGCCTGTGGGCGTCGGACACGTTCTCTATCGTAGATGTCGAATTGGAAACGGGGCGCGCGCATCAGATCCGTGTCCAACTAGCGCAAGCGGGTCATCCGTTGGTCGGCGATAGGCGATACGATGCGACCTCTGCCTTTTTGCCCAAACGCATCGCGCTGCATGCCTCGCGGTTCGAGTGCAAGCATCCGACTCGCAACGAGCAGGTTGTACTGTCGGCGTTGCCAGACGATTGGCCCGGACCCTTCGCCCGAGCGCTATCTCAGGTCAGCTATTCCGAATGATCGCGATGCGTTCTTCGGCGCTAAGCGCTTTGGGCTTGGGCATGAAGATCGCCAGCAGGATGTAGAGCGGAATACTCCAGCCGACCGACGCGACCATCGCCGCTGCCCAGCCGATGCGCACAATCGTGGGGTCCCAGCCGAAATACTCGGCAATGCCGCCCGCGACGCCTGCGACCTTGCGATCCGTACTCTTGTGCAGGCGACGTTTCTCCTGGCTCAGTTTGGGAGCCATGCCGACGCCGTAGCTGCGTCGCGCTTCCGAGTTGAGCGCCTGAGCACGCGGCTTGGTACGGGCACTCGCTGCCAGCGGTGTCGACTTGGGGCGGCGTTTGAACAGACCAAAACCGATCACGAAGATCATCACGCCTGCAATCCAGGGAAGCAGACTAACCAGCCCGCTGACGTAAATGCCGCTGACCCCCAACTGCTGCAAGATGTAGAGCGCGCCGACTCCCATCATTCCCATACCAGCAACCGTCGCCAGGTTAATCTTGGATTGTGGGCGCTCTTCCTCCTTGAACAGCACCTGCTCCAGCTCGGCATCCGAGAAGCTGTCGATGGCGTCTAGGTCGTCGGTGAGCGAGGAGCCGAAGGAAGAAGCGGAGCGAGTACGAGTGGACATAAAGCGCGGCGGCAGAAGCGAGCGGGGCCGGTTCGAGAGTGTGTCTAACCAGATACGGCAGGAGACGCGCCGGGTTGCACGGTCGGCAACTTGCGGGAGCGGGTCCACAAGCAAAATCGCTCCGTCACGATCAGGTCGACCGGAGCGTCGTGCGGCTCGGATGCTAGGTGCGGTGTGATGCACCCCGAAGCGACAGGAAAAATGCGCACCGCGTTTGGGTAGCGGGCGAGCAGTGCGTCATAAAACCCCCCGCCATATCCCAGCCGACCGCCCGACGGGCTTGCGGCGAGCCCAGGAAGGATGATCGCATCTGGAGGTGGGGCGAGGGGAGTAGTAGGGGCCGGTTCCAGGATGCTATATCTGGCATCGGCGATCAGCTCGTCGTTTGGCCGCCAGACGTGAAACACCAGGCTTCGGCGTCCGTCAATTCGAGGAAGCGCGACGGTAGCGCCACGCTCGGCAAGTTGGCCGAACGTACGCAGCAAGTCGAGTTCGCCACGGGCTGGATCGGGAGCGTACGCGTAAACGGTCGAGGCATCGACTAGCGACAGCAGAGACGCGCCGATGCGACGGGAGGCATCAACCGTCGTTCGCTGTCGTTGGCGCCTTGCCCAGTGGCGCGTGTCGCGTTTGGAAAGCAAAGTCATTAGGATCCGTCTGGGGCCGAGCTCTCCGTCATGCGGACAAGCAGGGCCGAGTTGCCATCAGAGCTGTAGGAGGAGACGCTAGTTCAGAGTCGGTTTCACGCCCACTTCGCTGCCTATGCGCTTCGCAGGCCGTATTATGTGATTCTGCCCGAACGGAAACCGAGCAGGGTACAGCTTCTGCTCCGCCCGCTCATCCGGCCTCATCGCCGGTCCACCCCTTTCAACTCCCCTCCGGCATCCATGTTTGATAGTCTTTCCGACAAGTTAGAAGACGCCCTCAAGTCCGTCCAGGGCAAGGGGAGGATCAACGAGCTCAACATCGCCGAGACGATGCGCGAAGTGCGGCGCGCGCTCCTCGCTGCCGATGTGAACTACGACGTAGCCCGCGACTTCACCGCGCGCGTCAAGGAAGAGGCGCTGGGCGAGAAAGTGCTCACGTCCGTCGATCCCGGTCAGCAGTTGGTCAAGATCGTGTACGACGAGCTCGTCCACTTCATGGGCGGCCAGCAGGTCGGCATCGCCAGCAACCCCAAGCCGCCGACGGTTATCCTCGTTGCCGGACTCCAGGGCTCGGGTAAGACGACGTTCTGCGGAAAGCTCGCGCTTCACCTCAAAGGCAAGGGCAAAAACCCAATGCTCGCCGCCGCCGACGTATACCGTCCGGCCGCCGTCGATCAGCTCAAGACGCTCGCCGCTCAGGTTGGCGTGCCGGTCCACAGTGTGCTCGGTGACGATGGTCAGCCGCTCAAAGACGCCGTCCGCGTTGCGACCGAAGCCGTTCAGCAGGCGCGTAAGCAGGCCCGCGACGTGCTCATCATCGACACCGCCGGCCGCCTCCACGTCGACGAGGAGATGATGCGCGAGGTCGAGGCGATCAAGCGCGCCGTCAACCCCGACGAAATCCTATTCGTCGTCGACTCGATGACGGGCCAGGATGCGGTCAATACGGCTAAGTCGTTCAACGACCGACTCGACTTCAACGGCGTCGTCTTGACCAAGCTCGATGGCGATACGCGTGGTGGCGCGGCGCTATCGATTCGCAGCGTCGTCGAGAAGCCGATTAAGTTCGCCTCGACCGGCGAAAAGCTCGATGCTCTGACGCCGTTCTATCCGGACCGCATGGCGCAGCGCATCCTCGGAATGGGCGACGTGGTGTCATTCGTCGAGAAGGCGCAGGACCAGTACGACGAGGCGCAGGCCGAGCGGCTCCAGAAAAAGATCAAGTCGGCGCAGTTCGACTTGGAGGATTTCCTGGAGCAGCTGCAGAAAATCAAGTCGATGGGCAGCATCGGCGACCTGCTCGGCATGATCCCCGGACTGGGCAAGCAGGTCAAAGACTTGGAAGTCGAAGAGGACGCGTTCAAACACATCGAAGCCATCATCCGGTCGATGACGGTCGAAGAGCGCCGTAACCCTGGTCTGCTCAACGGCAGCCGCCGCCGACGCATTGCGCGCGGATCGGGACAGCAGGTCCGCGACGTGAACCAGCTTCTCAAGCAGTTCGAGGACATGAAGAAGATGATGAAGACCGTCACCAAGCTCGCTGGCAAAGGGCGTCAGATCGACCTGGGTTCGCTCATGGGCGGGCTGGGCGGCCGCTGACCCAGACGACAACAACTAGCGCCAACGTAAGGGCGATTCATGAATCGCCCTTACCACCGCACTCTACTCCACTCACTACACTCAACCCCAACACACATGGCCGTTTCGCTCCGCCTTCGCCGCATGGGACGCCGCAAGCGCCCCGTCTACGCGATCGTTGCTGCCGACAGCAGAAGCCCGCGCGACGGGCGTTACATCGAAGATCTGGGTCGCTACGACCCGGTCGAGAAAGTAGCTAAGATCACCGTCAACCACGAGCGTGCGTTGTACTGGCTCACCGTCGGCGCGCAGCCGTCGCACACGGTCCGCAACATCCTGAGCACGCAAGGCGTCCTGCTCGGCTTCTCGATGACCCGCAAGGGCGCATCGGCTGAGGAAGTCGAGGCTGCGATGACGGCGCACCGCGAAGGCAAGACGCTCGGCCAGGTCAAGACGACCGCCAAGGAGCGTACGCGCAAAGCGATGGAAGCCGAGAAGGCCGACGCTGCCAAGCGCGCTGCCGAGCTCGCCGAAGCGCGTAAGGAAGAGGAGGCCCGCATCGCCGCCGAGAAAAAGGCCGCCGATGACGCCGCCGCCGCCGAGCGCCTCGCCGCTCAGGAAGCTGCCAAAGCCGAGCAAGAAGCCGTCAACGCCGAGACCGTAGCCGCCGAGTCGGGCGATGCTGCAACGGAAGCGCCCGCTGCCGAAGCCGCGCCTGCAGCAGAAGAAGCGACCGAAGCCTCGACGCCCGTCGTCGACGCCGAAGATGCTCCCAAGCCCGCTGCCGAAGTCGAAGTGGCCGAAGGCGAAGCCTCGCAGCCCGAAGTGATCTCGGAAGAGACGCCCGAGTCTGCCGACGCGCCTGCTGCTGACGATTCCACCGAAGAGAAGGCCGCGTAAGCTGCCGACCTCTCTGTTCTTTTACGTATTGCTGTGACTCCACAGGACGATTCGATCTCAACCGATTCCCTGCCGGAAGACCTGATCCTCGTCGGCCGTGCCTTCAAACCGCACGGCGTCGACGGGACAATTAAGGTCATTCCCGAAACCGACGATCCCGCTGCGCTCGCTGATTTGGACGTGCTCTATCTGGGGCGCGATTCCGAATCCGCCACTGCGCGAAACGTCGACGCGATGCGGGCGATGACATCGAGCAAAGGATTGACGTTGTTGATCCAATTCGAAGGCGTCGACACGCCCGAGGATGCGGCTGGTCTGCGTGGCTTGGGCGTGTATGCGCCTCAGTCGCTGCTTCCGCTCGGTGAGGGGGAATACTTTCTCCACGATCTCGTCGGTCTCGACGTGATTGATGAGGAGGGAAGCGCTCTCGGGACGGTCGGCGACGTGTACGACACGGACGCGCACCTGATCTATGGCGTCCGCCTTCCTGACGGACGAGAAGCCCTTGTGCCGGACGTAGACGCATTTGTCGTTGATCTCGATATGGACGCGCGCACTCTCGTGTTGCGGCCCATCGAAGGATTGCTCGACGCCTAGATCGCCCGCGACCGTGCTGCATATCGACTTCGTCACCGCCTTACCGGACCTAGTTCGGCCCTACCTCGGCCAGAGTATTCTCGGCCGGGCGGTAGCGGGCGGTTACGTTCGGTTCGACGTGCACGATCTGCGAGACTATGCGACCGACAAACATCGCAAAGTCGACGACTATCCGTTTGGCGGCGGTGCCGGAATGGTGCTCAAACCCGAGCCGATTCTGGGCTGCTACGAAGCGATCCAGTCAGATGCGGACGCCAACGGTCAGTCGATTGACGACGTGATCTACCTGTCGCCCGACGGCGAAATGATCTCGCAGAGCATGGCGTCCGAACTCTCGCAAGTCGGGCGCGTCGTGATGCTCTGTGGTCACTACAAAGGGGTCGACCAACGCGTGCGCGATCTGATCGTGACACGCGAGGTGTCGCTAGGCGATTTCGTGCTTTCGGGCGGCGAATTGCCTGCTCTCGTCCTCGCCGACGCGATGGTGCGGCTCGTCCCCGGCGTGCTCGGAAACGCGCAGTCGGCGTTGAGCGATTCGTTCATGGACGGGCTGCTCGATGCGCCTTCCTACACGCGCCCTGCAACGTTTCGTGGTCTCGAAGTCCCCGCCGTCCTTCGGTCGGGCGACCACGGTGCCATCGACGCGTGGCGAGACGATCAACGCCTCGCCAAAACGCGCGAACGACGGCCCGATCTGCTCGACGAATAACGCGGCCTCATGCCGTCACGCTACACAGCAATACCTACTCATTTCTCCCACGCTTTCAACCTAAAAGGTGCTCTCAATGGCTACCGATCCGATTTCCCTCATTCAGGCGACGCAGCAGCGCGACGACCTGCCTTCGTTCAACCCCGGCGACACGCTGGCCGTCCACGTCCGCGTCGTCGAAGGCGACAAGGAGCGTATCCAGGTCTTTCAGGGCGTCGTGATCTCGATGCGCAACGGCGCTGGCGGCACGTTCAAGGTGCGTAAGGTGTCCAACGGCATCGGCGTCGAGCGTACGTTCCCGATGAACACGCCCCGCATCGCCAAGATCGAGGTCGTTCAGGAAGGCCGCGTCCGCCGCGCCAAACTGTTCTACCTGCGCGACCGCAAAGGCAAGGCTGCTCGCATCAAGCCGAAGCGCCGCGACGCCAAGGCGTAACACGCCTCGCCGTTCAGACCGAAACATGTCATGTCTCCGCGACATGACATGTTTTTTCGTACCCGCCCATGACCTTCCGCTTCGCCCTCCCTGACACCTCGCTCGTCGACTTGCTCGCCGACGTACTCGCGTCGCAGGGCAACGAGGTGACGCGCATGCCCGAGGCGGACATTCGTGCCGCGCTCGACAACGACGCTGCCGACATCGGTTTGATGCCGACCATCACGTTGATTCAGCAGGCGGACGATTTCGAAGCACTGGGCGGCGGCGCTGTCGCGACGTGGGGCAACCCGTACGTTCGGCTGTTGCTGTCCGGCAAGTTGGCCGATCCCATCAAGACGTTGGCGTTCAATCCGGCGGACTTGCAGGCCGCGCTCGCAGCGACGCTCGTGTTGCGCGAGCACTATGGGCAGAAGCCGGTATTGGTACCGCGTCCCGCCGTGACGTCGGCTGATCTGGGTACGGCAGACGCCGTCGTGCTGACCGGTGCGCATGCGCTCGACGTGCCGGAGGAAGTGCTGGCGCTCGATCTGTCGCAGGAGTGGTACGAGCTGGCGAACTATCCGATGGTGTGGTACTTGTTCGCCGTTCCAAGCGGAAATGCGACCGAAGTCCACCGCGATGCCGTCGTTGCTGCCGTGTCGCAGGCGGATCCGATGCGCGCCGATCATGCGCTGGGTCCCAACCGGACGCCCGAGATGGCGCACTTCTACGAGCATAGCCTGAGCTACCGCTGGGACGACCTGGCAACGGCCAGCCTGACCGAGTGGAGCGATTATCTGTTTCAGTCCGGTGTGCTGCCCGATCCGTCGTACGTCTCGGTTGCCGCGTTCGCAAGTGACATTGACGACGAGGACGAAGAGGAATCCGAAAACCGAGACTCGCACGACGACAATCTGTCGTTCGAGGACAGCGGCTTCTACGACGATCTACCCGACGAGGATTAGCATGGCGAAAGGAGAGAAAACGATCGTCACCAACCGCAAAGCACGGTTCGAGTACGCCATTGAGGACGAACTGGAAGCCGGTATCTCCCTGCTCGGTACCGAAGTCAAGTCGCTGCGCGATGGTAAGGCCAACCTCCAAGAGGCCTATTGCGAGTTTAAAGGCCAGAGCCTGTTTCTGCGTCACCTCCACATCGCGCCATACGCGTTCGGCTCGTACAACAACCACGACGAAGTCCGCCCGCGTCAACTGCTGATGCACCGCGCCGAACTCGACAAGTGGAGTAAAGCAGTATCGCAGAAGGGCTACACCATCGTACCGCTGCGCGTCTACTTCAAAGAGGGTAAGTGCAAGGTCCGAATCGGACTCGGCAAAGGAAAGAAGCTGCACGACAAGCGCCAAGCCATCGCCGAGCGCGACAGCAAACGCCGCATCGACCGCGAAACGGCGCGGCGGTAAGGCCTCCGCACCCCTCACAAAGGCTGTCACTGCGAGGAGCGAAGCATCATGATGCGAAGCGACGTGGCGGTCGCCAGCCTATCGGCACCCTCACGGGATCGCCGCGGCTTACAGCCTCGCGATGACAGCCAATCTAAAACCACGATCCCATGCCGCATTTCCCGCCCATCGACGAGCAACTAGCGCTGATCCGCAGAGGCGCCGAGGAGATTCTGCCCGAGTCTGAACTGCGGGCCAAGTTGGAACGAGCCGAGAAGACGGGGACGCCGCTGCGTGTCAAGCTGGGGTGCGATCCGTCGCGCCCCGACTTGCACATCGGCCATGCTGTCGTACTTCGGAAGCTGCGGCAGTTTCAGGACCTGGGGCACCAAGCCGTCCTCATCGTCGGTGACTTCACGGCAATGATCGGCGATCCGACGGGAAAGAGCAAAACGCGGCCCGCGCTGACGCTCGAAGAGAGCCGCGCCAACGGGCAGAGCTATTGGGATCAGGCGGGGCAGATCCTCGACCTCGACAAAGCCGAAGTCGTCCATAACTCGGACTGGCTGGGAGAGATGTCCTTTGCCGACGTGATCGGGCTGGCAGGCAAATACACCGTCGCTCGGATGCTGGAGCGCGACGACTTTTCCAAGCGCTATGCAGGTGGCGAGCCGATCTCGCTGCACGAGTTTCTGTACCCGCTGGCTCAGGCGCAGGACTCGGTCGCGATCCGTTCGGACGTCGAGTTGGGCGGGACCGATCAGAAGTTCAACCTGCTTGTCGGGCGCGAAATCCAAAGCCGCAATGGGATGGAGGCGCAGGTCTGTCTGACGATGCCGCTGCTCGAAGGGACGGACGGCGTCGAGAAGATGTCCAAGTCGCTCGACAACTACATCGGCCTGACCGACAGCGCGAACGACATGTACGGCAAGACACTGTCGATTCCCGACCATATGATCGAGCGGTACCACGTCCTGGCTGCCGATACTCCGGATAGCGAGATGGAAGCCGTCCGCGCGTTCGTTGCCACCGATCCACGCAACGCCAAGCACGATCTGGCGCATCGTCTGACGGCGCTGTACCACGGGAAAGACGGAGCCGATGCCGCCCGCGCGCACTTCGAGAGGACGGTCGTTCAGGGCAACGCGCCCCGTGATATGGACGACCTGGTTGTGTCCGAGCCGACCGGGTTGCTCACGCTGATTCGCGAAGCGGGATTCGCGTCGTCCAATGGAGAAGCGCGGCGTTTTGTGCAGCAGGGAGCAGTGTCGTTAGGCGGCGAGAAGGTCGATGATCCGGCGATGGACGTGCCGGTTCCGGTAGGCGACGGCGTCGTGATGCAGGTGGGCAAAAGGCGGTTCGTCCGGCTCACGAACGGCTGACAGCCCAAGTCCCACCTTTCGGATCGGGACAGGCGAAATAGTGTGCTTGGTGCGTTATCGTGGATAGCTTGCATCGCTTTCCCAGCCTCTACGCGCGTGACTCGTCTCCAACCGGTTTTCGGTCTTTTTCTACTCCTCCTTGCTCTTCCTGCGAGTGCTCAAACGCTCGAACCCGCGCGTGACGCGTTTCGGGCGGGCGACTATTCGCGGTCGGTGCTGTTGGCAGAGCAACTGATCGCTGCTCACCCCGATTCGGCGGCGGCCCACTACCTGCTCGCGCGGATTTATACCGAGACACCACTCGAAAACCGAGGCAAAGCTGTCGACGCGCTCAAGGAGGCGCTCAAACTGGAGCCGGAGAACGTCGAGTTTCTGACGGCCGCCCTCGTTCAGCGCCGCGTCGACCGGGCGACGTACATCCAAGAGATTATCGCTGAGACCGAGCGGATCGAACTGGCGAAGAAGCTGCTGAAACTAGATCCTACCAACGGTGTCGCTCACGAGGAGTTGGGCGCCGTCGCCATCCGTGATTTCTGGCGCTACCGCAACGCGCTCATGTTTCCCAAGCTGACGTACCAGCGCGGCATTGATCAGCCAACCGTGGGAACCGGAATCGAAGAGCCCGAGGAAGAACGCGAGTTGTCGCCTACGGAGCAGCTTGGAGCTCAGGACCCGTTCTCTGCGTCGTTCGGGCCGAGCGATGTCTTCATCGCGGATCAGTTCGATCTCGCTAGCATCGAAGCGCAGGGCGTTCCTGCGATGCGATTCACGGAGCGAGCCGCGCGAGCCTATCGCAACGCTATCGGTCACCTTGACGCCGCCATAGCCGCAGATCCTCGTCGGCGTAGCGTCTACGACCAGTTAATGCGCGTCTACACGATCCAGGGCGACTGGAATGCCGCGCTCGAACGACTGTCGACGATGTACGTCCACTTCCCCGAGGACCCACAGACGTGGTTTTACTTGGGACTCGCGCACCACAAACTGGGCAACGGCGCTGCAGCGGATCAGGCCTTTCAGCGTGCGCTCCAGCTATCGGATGCCGATGATGCCGGTGCATCGGTGGCAGATGCCTACCGCTCGATCAGCCTCCTGCTCAAAGAAGGCGAGGAAGGACTGGCGCGGAGCCGCAGTGAGGAACGCATTCAGCAGTTCTGGTCGAGCGAAGACCCTCTTTTTCTGACGCATTACAACGAGAGAAAGTTAGAACATTATGCCCGCATCACGCACGCGGATCTACTCTACGCTGCGCCACAGGTCGACATGCGCGGCTGGCAGACCGAGCGTGGTCAAATCATCATCCGCTATGGTGCTCCGCCGAGCGAGGTGACGATGATCTCGCAACCTCAGCAGTTCGCCTCCCACCTACAAGAGTTGTACGACACGGCCAAGGGGGCACAACAAGACGGCGACAGCGATGGCGCTGGATTCGGGACGACAGGAACGGGCGATACGGACGAGGTCGACAACACCGCGCGGCGGCGGGCGGGCGAGTTACTCAACACCTTCCAGATCTGGGACTACGGCGACTTCCGCTTTGTCTTCGAGGACCCGTTCCGCAACGGCGCCTACCGGATGTACAGCCCGAGCGCACAAGAAATCGAAAACGGCGTCGACCCGTGGGTCAACGACTACACCATCCGCGCGCGTGAGACGATCCGCGAAACGCCTGAGCGCTACGCCTATACGCCGCCCGGACCGCAGTTCGATCTGCCCTATCAGACGACGACGTTCAGAGGCGGTGGCGGAAGCACCGATCTCTACGTCACCTACGGCCTGCCGATTCCGACTTACAACGAGTCCGACCCTCAGATCGACGTGAACGGCCAGGTGGGGCTATTCCTGGTGTCGGACGCGCGCGATCTGATCGCCGAGCGGCGCGAGACGCTGACGGGATTGCCGACGGCCCAGGTGACGCGCTTTGCTGAGACGAACTTGTGGATCGGCACGCAAGAGTTGGAAGCGCCTTCGGGGCCGCACGAGTTGTCGCTGGAGTTCGAGAACGAGACGCCACGAGCCGTCGCCGTGCGGCAGGAGGATCTGAACCTACGCAACTATGCAGGCGACGCGTTCGAGTTAAGCGACGTGATGCTGGCGTACAACGTCGAGGAAGCCTTCGGAGGCTCAAAGGCACCTGGCGAGATCGAACGCGATGGTCTGAGGATTCGACCCGCGCCGTGGCGCATTTTCAAGCGCAGCCAGCCGCTCTATCTCTACTTCGAGGCCTACAACCTTACGCCCGCCGCCGACGGTGTCGCTCGCTACGAAGTCGAGATCGACCTGGCTCCGAAACGAGAAGGAGGTGGCCTCATTGGTGCCGTCCGTCGTCGACTGGGAGGTACGCCCGCCGGTGGTGTCTCAGTCGAGTTTCCTGCCGAAGTCGAGGGGACCGATGCGTCGACCTACCAGATCCTCGACATCGACGACAAGGAGCCGGGCAACTATACCCTCACTATCCGTGTCCGTGATACGTTGACGGGTGAGCGCAAAACTCGAACACGCGAACTCGTCCTCGAATAACCCCCGCTGCCATGCGCTGCCTGCTGCTGCTTCTTCTGCTCGCCTGTTCTTCGGCTCAGGCGCAGACGGCAGTGGTGCAAGCACAGGCTGCGTTTGACAGCGGAAACTTCGCTTTGGCTGCTGAACTCGTATCAAGCGAGCAAGAGTCGGCCGCCGCCCAGTTTTTGCTCTGGCAACTCTACGCGCAAACGCCGCTGGACGATAGAGGCCGGGCCGGACGGGCGTTGAGCCGCGCCATCGAACTCGACCCGAACAACGTCGCCTATCGTGAGGCGCAACTCGTCCACCTGCGCAAGCGTCGTGGCACGCGCGTGCAGAACGAGTATCTCGAATTGCGGCGCAGGGATCTGGCTGGCGATCTGTTGCGGATCGACTCGACGAATGCGGTGGCGCACGAAGAGGTTGGTTTGGTCGCGGCGCGTGAGTTCTATGAGCAGTTCGGCCGTTCGACGCTTACCGAGCGGCGTCCCGGCGCGGGAGGGGGCGGAGATATGGGCGGGGCGACAGCGGATGCGAGACGCGTGGAAGCGGCATACCGAGAGGCGGCCGAGCGCTTCGAGCAGGCCATTCGCTCTGCTCCTGAACATGCGAGCAGCTATCGCAGTCTGCTCGGTCTGTACGCTCGGTCTGAGGCCTGGACCGATGCGTTGCGCGTGGCTCGGCTTATGGTTCGCGCGTTGCCTGACAATGCCGACGCACGGTTGTGGCTTGGCCTGGCGGAA
>CAXBBB010000015.1:0-11995 GCA_963973615.1 uncultured Rhodothermales bacterium
GCATCATCGTCGAGCTTCCGGGCGTCGACGATCCGGAGCGCGTCCGCCGCTTGCTGCGCGGAACGGCTCGTCTGGAGTTTCGCCTGATGGGGGAGCCCGAAGAGGTTCAGCAGTCCGTTCAGGACCTGATCGCGTTCTATGAGCCCGGTGCCGACACGCCCGCTGTGGCCGACTCGCTCGAAGGCGACTCGACCGCCGTCGCCCAGGCCGATACGAGCCTTGACCTGACGAACCTGGCTACGGCAGGTGATGAGATCGCCAACCCGATGCTGCGCGTCCTTAACCCGGTCGGCGTTTCGCCGGTCTCGCTCGGCACCGTTGCCGTCAGCGATACAGCCGCCTTTAACGCGCTTATGCGCAACCCCGAAGCCCGCGAACTGCTGCCGCCAGACGTAGAGTTGATGTACAGCTCGCAGTCGGTCGGACAGGGCGAAGAGGTGCTCGTCGTTCTCGCCGTCCGCAAGCAGGTCGAACTGACCGGCGACGTTGTGACCGATGCCAGCGTCGATTTCGACCCCAATACCAACGCGCCTCAGGTGTCGATGGAGATGAACGGCGAAGGCGCCCGCATCTGGGGCCGCTTGACCGGCGCCAACGTCGGCAAGCAGGTCGCGATCGCGATGGACAACGTCGTCTTCAGCTACCCCAACATCCTGGGCCGTATCACGGGCGGTCGCACGTCGATCACCGGACTGGATAGCCGCGCCGAAGCGACCGACATCGTGACGATCCTCAAGTCGGGATCGCTGCCCGCTCCGGTCGACATCATCGAAGAGCGGACGGTCGGGCCGAGCCTGGGTGCCGCCTCTATCCGCGCCGGGTTCACGTCGCTGATCGTCGGTCTGTCGCTGGTTGCCTTGTTCATGATCTTCTACTATAGGGGAGCAGGTGGCATCGCCGACATCGCGCTGCTGCTGAACATCATCTTTATCCTGGGCATCCTCGGAGCCTTCCGCGCTACGCTGACGCTTCCGGGCATCGCGGGCATCGTGCTCACGATTGGTATGGCGGTCGACGCCAACGTGCTGATCTTCGACCGCGTCCGAGAGGAAGTCAAGTATGGTCGCACGCTCCGTGGCGCTATCGACGCAGGGTATGAGAAAGCCTTCTCGGCGATCCTCGACGCCAACGTGACGACGTTTTTTACCGGACTGATTCTGTACAGCTTCGGCGTCGGCCCGATCAAAGGCTTCGCCGTGACGCTCATGGCTGGAATCATCGCCTCGCTGTTCAGCGCCCTCGTCATCACGCGGATCATGTTCGACTATCTCGTCGCCGAGAAGCGGCAGGAAGTGTCGATCGGCTAAGGGTCAAAGACCCGCGGGTCTTTGACCCGTCTTTAGGCACCGCCGGAGCGGTGATGCGGCGCAGAACGTGCCACTTTCCCGCTCCGGCCTGCCTCTTTTCTGACTACTTGCCCTTCTGGGCTTATTCCTTCTACTGACCTATGCGTCTATTTGAAAACGCCGACTACCGCTTCATTAGCAAGCGGAAAGTCGCCTTTACCACATCCCTCGTCCTGATCGCCATCGGGATGATCTTTCTCGTCACCAAAGGCATCGAGACAGGTATCGACTTCCTGGGAGGCACCGAGTTCGTCGTTGAGTCCGACGTCGCGTTGACCGTTCCTGCCGTCCGCTCTGCATTGGCTGGGCCATTGGGTGGCGAGCCCGAAGTCAAAAGCTTCGACGACGACATCCTGATCCGCACGACCGCTACGGGCGAGCCCGACGCGATTCAGGCGACGATCCTGTCGACGCTCGATTCCGAGTTTGCTGGAGCCAACTCGCGTGTGCTCAAGCGCGACCAGATCAGCCCGCGCTTCGCCGATGACCTGCGAGAGGGCGCCATCTACGCCATCTTCTTCTCCTTGCTCGTCATCTTTATCTACATCGCGCTTCGCTTCGAGTGGCGCTTCAGCGTCGGCGCAGTCGCAGCCGTCTTCCACGACGTGTTTATCACGCTGGGCCTGTTTGCGATGCTGCACCACGTCTTGCCGTTCTCGCTCCAGGTAGATCAGACGATCCTCGCCGCATTCCTGACGCTCGTCGGGTATGGGATTAACGATACCGTCGTTGTGTTCGACCGCATCCGCGAAGACATGGCCGCCTTCAAGGGGGACGACCTGGAAACGGTGATGGACCGCGCGATCAACAACACGCTGTCGCGTACCATCGTGACGTCGGGAACGACGTTGCTCGTGGTCGCGGTCCTGTTCATCTTCGGTGGCGAAGTGCTGCGTGGGTTCGCGTTCGCACTCATCGTGGGGATCTTGATTGGTACCTATTCATCGATCTACATCGCCTCGCCGATCACCTACGTGCTGCGCCAGAAGTTTCCGCCCAAGCCGGCCGTAAAGGCTAAGGTGACGACGGCTTCGCGCGCCTGATCTAGTCAGAGCAACACACTCGAGCGCGGCGAGTCCCTAGGATTCGTCGCGCTCGTTTTGCTTAGGCCTTTGCCGCACGCGCTGCTTCGCGTTATTTTGACGCTTCCTCGCGCACTCACCCCATACCTGGTACCCACATGAACTTCAACGTAGACGAGCAGTACGGCGCCGTCGTGATCACGCTCAAAGGCAACGTCATGGGCGGACCGGACGGCTCGCAGCTTCACGACGCGCTCCAAAAACTGCGCGACGAAGGTAAAAAGAACATCGTCGTCGACTTGGGCAAGACCAAGTTCATGAACTCGTCGGGCCTGGGCATGATGATCTCTGCGCTGACGACGATGCGGAATGCGGGAGGCGATCTGCGTTTGGCTCGCCCGGCTGACAAAATCAAGTCGCTCCTCGTCATCACCAAGCTGATCACCGTCTTCAAGCACTACGACACTGTCGAAGAAGCCGTCAACTCGTTCGAGTCCGACGCCGTAGCCTGATTCAGTCCGAACCGTCCCGGCATGGGACGTGTATCCTTTTCGTCCGGCGCTGCATCGAGAGACGCGGCGCCGGACTCTTTTTGCGTCCACCCGGCGGATTCCGGTCTGCCACTTCCCCTTTTCGTCATGCCCGTTTCAATCGTCATCGGTAGCCAGTGGGGCGACGAAGGCAAAGGCAAAATCGTCGACCTGCTGAGCAAAGAAGTCGACATCGTCGCTCGCTATCAGGGCGGCGCCAACGCCGGTCACACGATCATGTGGGAAGACCAGACGTTCGTGTTGCACCTGGTACCGTCAGGCATTTTCCACGAGCACGTGACGTGCGTCATCGGCAACGGCGTCGTGATCGACCCGGTCGCCGTGATGGACGAGATCCGCAAGATCGAAGCGCTCGGGTTCAAGGTCGAAGGCCGGCTCCTGATCTCGCACAACGCGCACCTGATCATGCCCTATCACAAGCAGATCGAAGCCGCTAAGGAGTCGGCGCGTGAGGGACAGGCGATCGGCACGACCGGACGCGGCATCGGACCTGCGTACGTCGACAAGTTCGCGCGGACGGGCATTCGGATGGTCGACCTGCTCGACCGCGATGTGCTGCGCGCCAAGCTGACGCAGAACATCGAAGACAAAAACGACATCCTGCAAAAAGTCTACGGCGCCGAGCGGCTCGACGTGGACGCGATCATCGACGAGTACGTCGAGTTCGACCGCTTGGTCGATCCTTACGTGACCGACACGACCGATTACCTGACGCAGGCGCTCAAAGAGGGCAAGCACATTCTGGCGGAAGGCGCCCAGGGTTCGCTCCTCGACGTCGACTTTGGGACGTATCCGTTCGTCACCTCGTCGCACCCGACAGCGGGCGGCGCGTGTACCGGCCTGGGCATTCCGCCGACTTCGATCACGCGCGCTATCGGGATTGTCAAGGCGTACTGCACGCGCGTCGGCAACGGACCATTCGTGACCGAACTAAACGATGCGATGGGCGAGCAGCTGCGCAAAGTCGGGGGCGAGTTAGGCGCAACGACCGGTCGTCCGCGTCGCTGCGGCTGGCTCGACTTGGTCGCGCTCGACTACTCGGCCCGCATCAACGGCCTGACTGAGCTGTGCATCACCAAACTCGACGTGCTTTCGGGCGTCGATACCATCCAGGTGTGTGTCGGTTACGAAGTAAACGGCAAGCGCCTCACGCGCTACCCCGCCGATGTGCCGACGCTGGAACGGGCGACGCCGATCTACGAATCGTTCGAGGGTTGGTCCGATGACTTGACTAAAGCAACGGAAATCGGCGATTTGCCCAATGCGGCCCGCAAATATCTGCGGTTCATCGAGCAGCAGGTCGAGGTGCCGATTGGTTCGGTCGCCGTCGGACCGAAGCGCGCGCAAACGATTGTCGGCCCGTTCGAATTGTGAGTGGGAATAAAGATGACATCTCCCCGAGAGATGTCATCTTTCCGCTTGTCCGCTACCTCTGGGCGTCGCCGAATACGGCTGTCGGCCTGTGTTTTGCCGCTCTGGCTCGGTCGACCGGCGGCGGCGTACAGATCGTCGACGGTGTCGTTGAGGCATGGGGCGGCGAGCTGGGCGGATTGCTGAGGCGTGTGCCGATCAGCGGCGGCGCGCTGGCGATGACCATCGGGCACGTCGTCATCGGACGCGATAGATCAGCTCTGGACCGGTCCAGAAGTCACGAGCGCGTACACGTGCGGCAGTACGAGCGTTGGGGGCCGCTCTTCCTCTTGGCCTATTTCGGTTTGAGCGCGTGGTTGCTGCTGTGGGGCCGCGACCCCTACCGCGACAATCCGTTCGAGTGCGAGGCATATGATGCCGAATGATATACGGCCCGTGCTGCTCGCTAGGCTTCCACTGCAGTGCATAACGGCACGCCTTCACTAAAGAACGCAGCGACCTTCCGAAGAAGATCGCTGCGTTACGGTGACCACAAGGAGTCGATCAGCCGCGCTTGGTCAGTGCCGTGCGTGTGATGGAACGCGATCCGTCTGAGGCGAGGGCCGTCAGGGTGACGAGGAAGGTTTCGCCGTCGCCGACGCGTTCGTAAGCCCGCTCGAAGTCACGCATCGAGTTCACCTCGCGTCCGTTGACGCTCGTGATCAGGTAGCCGGGGCGAAGCCCACTGTCGCGGAAAGCCGCACTGTTGCGGTCGACGTCGGTGACGAGGACGCCTTCGCGAGGCGCGTTTCCACCGAAGAACTGACGCGCCTGAGCCGGGGAGAGGTCGCGGACGTCAGCGTAGTCGAAACCGAGCGCGTCGTCGTACTGCGCCTGAGCCTTGGCTTGGGTCGCTTCGTCATCCGGCTCCTCCTGTCGCGAGGGTCGCGCTTCGGCGATCTCGTCGCTGAAATCGCGTTCGCCCAGCGTCACGTCGACCTGCATCCGCTCGTCGCCGCGTACGATGTCGAGGGCGATGCGGCTTCCGGGACGTTTGTTGAGAATGCGGCGCGTGACTTCGCGGCTGTCGCGCAGAATGCTGCCGTCAATGGCCGTGATGATGTCGCCCGCTACGAGTCCCGCGCGTTCAGCCGCCGTTCCGGGCTGGACGTTTGCGACCTGGGCCGAGCCGACCGGGACATCGAGCGCCCGAGCAAGCGATTGGGTCACGCCTCCAACCCCAATTCCCAGGTAGGCGCGGCGTACCGATCCGGTTTCGATGATCTGTTCGGTCGCGTTGCGAATGGCGTCGACCGGAATCGCGAAGCCGATGCCTTGATAGCCTCCCGTCCGTGTGTAGATGGCGTTGTTCAGCCCGATCAACTCTCCGCGCAGATTGACGAGCGGACCGCCACTGTTGCCGGGGTTGATGGCGGCGTCGGTCTGGATGTAGCCCTGCAACTGGATGTTGGCGTTGCTACCGCGTTGTTGTTGGTAGCGACCCAGCGCAGACACGATGCCTGCAGTGACCGTGTTGCTCAGTTCGGCGTCGAGCGGAGAGCCGAACGCGATCGCCCATTGCCCGACGCGCACGTCGTGGACCGAGCCGTAGGAGACGAACGGTAGCCCGCTGCGCTGAATGCGAATCACGGCGAGGTCCGAAGCGGGGTCCGTGCCGACGAGTTCGGCGTCGAACTGCTCGCCGCTGAACAGCGTCACGCGCAGCTGGTCGGCGCCCGAAATGACGTGGTCGTTGGTGACGATGTAGCCGTCTTCGCTGATGATCACGCCCGACCCCAAGCCACTGCGCGGCTGGGGCGTCATGCCCGGCGGCATCTGGCCTCCACCACCGAAAAAGTCCTCGAACGGCGTTCCCTCGAAGGGATTGCGTCCGCCGTTTCCACCTTCGCTGCGTGCCGCGATCGTTTGCGTCGATGCGATCTGAACGACGGTCGGGTTGACACGCTCGGCGACTTCGACAAACGCGTCGTCGAGGTTTTCAAACGTGGTTTCGATACGAGTGCCACCGGCGCGGTCGTCGGCGTGGGCGGGGGCAAAAGCTTTGGTGAGGCCGAACCAGTCGGCGCCCGCTGTGACGGTAAACGCGCCAGCAACGAACGCCATCAGCACCAGCAGGGCAATCGTCGTGCGCGTGGGTTTGGACATCATAGTCAGGTAGGGGAGAAGTTGCGATGGATGCGTTGTACGCCCATCCCAAACGACACAGCCCCCCCGATTCGCACGCAGGGGAGTCGTTGAGAAACTGTCACAAGCTGCGCGTCACCTCCACTTCAGCGTGCATGGTAGCCCAGTGCCATGGTGGCTAACGCACGAGCTCCTCCTATCGAACCGCGGGGTGATAGGAGGAGCTCGGTTTTTGGGGACGTTACGCCTGCGGAATGCCGGGCTCGGTCATCTCGCGGACGTTGAGCAAGCCGTCCAACTCGCTGGCGGGGACCAAGCCAAGTTCGAGAACGACTTCCCTCACGCTCTTACGCTCTTTTGCGGCTTGCTTGGCGACTCTGCTCGCGGCATCGTACCCGATCGTACGGTTCAGCGCGGTAGCAATCGATGGGTTACGTTCGAGCAGTTCCTGGCAGCGGTCGCGGTTGGCGGTGATTCCATCCAGGCAGCGCGTGCGGAACGCGTCGAGCGCGCCCGTTAGGATCTCGACCGACTCGAGCATCGCCTGCGCCATGACTGGCATCATCACGTTCAACTCGAAGTTGCCATGCTGTCCGCCAACAGTGATCGTCGTGTGGTTGCCCATGACGCGCGCACAGACCATCATCATCGCCTCGCTCATCACCGGGTTGACCTTGCCCGGCATAATCGAAGAGCCGGGCTGGATAGCGGGAAGCGAGATTTCGGACAGGCCACTCGTCGGACCACTCGACAGGTGGCGAATGTCGTTGGCGATCTTCATCAGCGCGACGGACAAGCTGTTGAGCACGCCGGACGTGAACACAAAAGCGTCCTTGGCAGCTTGAGCTTCGAAGTGGTTGTCGGCCTCGCGAAAGGTCAGCCCGGTCATTTTGCTGAGCGCGTCGATGGCGCCGGGAGCAAATCCATCGGGAGCATTGATGCCCGTTCCGGTAGCCGTGCCGCCCAGGGCGAGTTCGGCGAGTTCGTCCGAAGCCATGCTCAGCCTACGTTTGGCGTGCTTGATCTGCGACGCATAGCCGCCGAACTCCTGTCCCAACCGGACTGGCGTGGCGTCCATCAGGTGCGTGCGTCCGCTCTTGACGACGTCGTCGAACTCTGTCGCCTTGGTCGTCAGCGCCTGCTCGAAACGCGTCAGCGCTGGAAGCAGCGCCTCCTCGATGGCCACGCGCGCCGATACGTGCATTGCCGTCGGAATCACGTCGTTCGACGACTGCGACATGTTGACGTCATCGTTCGGATGCACGCTCGCTCCCATGGCCTCGCTCGCCACGCGCGCGATCACCTCGTTAGCGTTCATGTTGCTGGACGTGCCCGATCCGGTCTGGTAGATGTCGAGCACGAACTGGGCGTCCAACTCACCTGCGGCAACCCTGCGTGCGGCGGCTGCGATGGCGTCGGTTTTGGCGTCGTCGAGGATGCCAAGAGCGTTATTGCTTCGCACGGCGGCGGCTTTCACGAAGCCTAGGGCCTGGATAAAGCGGCGTCCAAAGCGGTGACCCGAAATCGGGAAGTTGTCGTGGGCGCGTTGCGTTTGGGCGCCATAAAGCGCATCGGTCGGCACGCGAACCTCGCCGAGTGAGTCTTTTTCGATACGGTGCGAAGCGTCGGGCTGGTCAGACATAGAGTCGGTTTGGGTGAGAGACAAGCGCTTCCAATACGCTGAGTGTTGCGCGCAGGCTCCGTTCGGGAGCGCTCGAACTCCATCAACTCGCCGCGAAACCGTAGACATCGCTCCCGGATCGCCCTCGCAAAACCGCTACTTTCGAGCACACTCAATCCCGAATCTGTGACGAGCCTCTTCATCTGCGACATCGACGAATGCCTCGCTGTCCCTTTCGAGCCGTATGACTTGGACGCACTCACCGAAATGGCACGCGTGACGCGAACGGCCGCCATTGATGACCGTCCCGCTGTTAGCTTGATGTCGGGGCGTGCGTTTCCCTACGTCGAGGCGATGAGCCAACTGCTGGGCTGTGTCGCGCCGGTTCTGTTTGAGAGCGGCGGCGGGTTGTTCAACCGAGTTGCCGGGCGTGTCACGTGGCATCCCGCTTTCACGCCCGACGTAGAAGCACAGATCGCCGAAGTTGCCGCCTGGATCAAGCGCGATTTGATCCCGTCGACTAACCTTCAGTTCGACTATGGCAAGCGCACTCAGGCAGGCGTCATCGGACCTGACAAAGACGAAACTGCTCGCGTCGCCGACGTCGTTCGTACCTACCAGGAACAGCACTATCCCGACCTGGTCACCTTCAACACTCCGATCTCGGTCGACGTGCTCTGCGCCGACATCACCAAGCGTGAAGGGATCGAGTGGCTGGCCGACGTCACCGACATTGCTCCGTTCCACATGGCCTTTATCGGCGATTCCAACGGCGATCTAGGCGCCATCGCTGCTGTCGGCATGGGCTGCGCTCCGGCCAATGCGGTCCCAGGGGTCCAAGAGGCTGCGGACTTCGTCAGCCCGTCGTCGTGTGCCCGTGGAGTGCTTGAGGCATACCAGGCGTTCTGCGCTCGTGAAGCCGACTTGCGTGGATGAGCGAGAGTGGCGAGCGATTTGCACGGCCAGCGAACTAAACCGCTGTCTCGCCTGGACACATGAGGCACGCTCCTGCTATCTTGGGACGTTGCAACTAGGCCGCAACCGACTTCATCCTATGCGTTACCTCTCGCCGCTTATCCTGCTTCTGCTGCCGACATTCGCGTCGGCGCAAACATCGGTCGCGCCACCAATGCTCAAGGTGGGCAACGTGGAGCAGGCTCCGTCTGCGTCTCTCGGCGACGCCTTCTACTTGACCGAGCGGCGGACGACACTCTACCGCGATCCCGACTCGACGCGTCCGACTGGCTTCTTGCCGTTCCGGTCGGACGTGACCTGGTTGGCCCAAGAAGGGGGGTGGGCGCACGTGCGGGCAACCGACGGTAGCGAAGGCTACGTAGCCGCCTCTGCGATGTCCAATGTGTGGGTGCGGATCAGCAAGCAGCACAAGCGGCTGTACCTCTATCAGGGAGCCGAACTGGTGCGGACGTTCCCTGCCGACTTCGGATATAACCCTGCCGCTGACAAACAAAAGCGAGGGTCGTCCATCGACCCGGACGCGTGGCGCACGCCTGAGGGGGCGTTTACCGTCGTACGGCTGCACCCAACGAGTACCTTTTACCGCGCGTTTGTGCTCAACTATCCGACTACAGAGGACGCCATGCGCGGATTGGCCGAAGGGTTGATCTCGAAATCCGAACACGACGCCATCGCTCGGGCCGAGGCCAACCACAACGAGCCACCTATGCACACGGCTCTGGGCGGAATGATCGAAATCCACGGGCGCGGCTCCGGACGCGGCGGCAACTGGACGCAAGGCTGCGTAGCGCTCACCGACGCGGCGATGGATTACCTCTGGACGCGTATCCGTCCGGGTACGCCGGTTCTGATTGAGCCGTAGTCCGAACGGCTCAGCGCTTGGGGCTACGACTGATCTACTTGCTGAATCTTGCCTCGACGGATCGCGTACGCGCACCATGCGCTTTCTCCTCGTCCTGCTCCTCGCCTATCTGGCCCCGTCTGCGTTTGCGCAGACCGAGCCGACGCTGAGTTTTGATCATCCGCTCGGCACTGGAACCGTCTACGACGTGCCCCTCACCGGAACCGTCGACGCTGCTCTCGCCCGCTATGTTGACCGCGCGTTGGATGAGGCCGAAGCCGACGATGCTGCACTCGTGGTTCTCCGCATCGACACGTTCGGCGGATTACTCGACGCTGCCGATCAAATCCGCAAGCGCGTACTCGGAGCGAGCGTGCCGACGCTGGCTTTCGTCGAAGGCAATGCACTCTCGGCCGGAGCGCTGATCGCCTATGCGGCCGACAAGATCGTTCTCGCTCCAGGTGCGACTATGGGTGCGGCGACGGTCGTTCAGGGCACGACGGGAGAGGCAGCGCCAGATAAATACCAAAGTGCTATGCGCGCGTTGATGCGCGCGACAGCGGAAGAAAACGGTCGCGATCCCCCATTGCCGAAGCGATGGTCGACGAGACGATCGACTTGCCGGGTATCTCTCCGGAAGGTGAAGTGCTGACCCTGTCGGCGGTAGAGGCCGAGCGGCTGGGCGTTGCGGATGCCGTCTTGTCGTCTCTCGATTCGGTTTTGTTGTCGGCGGGGGTGACGGAGCAGCTTCGGGTGGCGCACGACACGTCCCCAATGGAGCGGACGCTGCGGTTCTTTGGAGCGCCAGTCGTCCAGTCGATCCTGATGCTGATGATGATGGGCGGCTTGTACGCCTAGTTGCAGTCGCCCGGGTTGGGGTTTCCGGGTGCAATCTCTCTTCTGGGTGCGCTTCTCTTTTTTGCCCCGCACTACGCGATGGGGTTGGCGGCGAGTTGGGAGATCGCTCTGTTTATCATAGGCATCATCCTCATTGCGCTCGAAGTGTTCGTCATTCCTGGTTTCGGTGTGGCGGGCATCACAGGGGGACTGCTGGCGATCGGTTCGCTAGGTGCAATGCTCGTCGGCAACGTCGGCTTCGGATTTCCCGTTGGCTCGTTTCGGGATGCGAGCGAGGTGCTGGCCGTTACCATGGTGCTGTTTGCGTTCGTCGTTGCAGCGGCGCTCCATTATCTGCCCCGAACAGCGCGGTTTGGTCATCTGGTGTTGGCCGATCAGTCTCCCTCGCCTGAGCCCATTGGATCCGAGCGTACCTCCCAACCGACGGTCGGTACGACGGGCATCACAATCACGCCTCTTCGACCATCAGGAGTAGCCAACCTGCTGGATCAACGCGTCGACGTGGTCGCGCAGGGCGTGTTCGTGGACTCGGGCGAGCCGGTTCGCGTCGTTGAGGTCGAGGGCAGCCGCATCGTAGTTGCTCCTATCGCACCCGTCGCCTGATCTTGCCCCTATGGAACTCCTGATCCCCACTATCTGCCTGCTCGTTGGGCTGGCGCTCATCGCCGCCGAGGTCTGGCTCGTCCCCGGCCTGAACGTCGTCGGCGTGTTGGGGCTGCTCGTGATCGTGTTTGGGATCGGCTACTCGTTCGACGCTCACGGGGTGGAAGGCGGAGTTTATGCCATCGGCGCATCGGTCGCTATGGTTGGGGGAACGCTCTACCTGCTGTATCAAACTGGGGCTTGGGATCGGTTTATCGCCCAGACCGGCACGTCGGCCCGCCCCGACGCTGATGAGGGTACCACGCGCTCGCGATACCTTGGGCAGACCGGACGCGCGCTGACTCCACTTCGTCCGACCGGCGTTGCCGAGATCAATGGGGAACGCGTAGAAGTCGTTACCGAAGGCAGTTTCATCGCGTCGGGCTCTCAGATCCGCATCGTTGCGATGGATCGCCGTCGCTTCTTCGTCCGACTCGCGGATGGGGCCGTTGAAGGAACGGTGGCGGCTCAGTGAGTAGATGGGGTTAGCGGCAAGTACCGTAGTTTGTGGTCGTCTCAACCGATTACCGACTTATGCGGCTACTCCTCGCTCTCGTTCTACTCTTGACCGTCTCCGCCTGTATGACCGGAGACGGCGACGTGCTACCCGAAGGCTGGGTCCAATCTGGCGATCTGTTTTATCG
>CAXBBB010000016.1:0-11931 GCA_963973615.1 uncultured Rhodothermales bacterium
CACGCATGCACCCTCCGCATAGCCCGAAGAGAGGGCACACGCGAGGGATACAGTTCCGATAGAGTACTTGGTCAACGCTCCAAAAACCGACGAAGGCGGCCCAGTCGAAACCGGACCGCCTTCGTGCGGGGTGAGCGTCTGACGGCTCTAGCGTTACGCTTTCTGGGCACCGTTGCCCGTCTCGCCTGCGCCGCCAATGCCCGCTTCGGGGTTGTCGGCTTTTCCACCGGCAGTCTCTTCGGGGGCGGTCAGCGGAGTGCCAGGCGACTGCGCCGAGACTTCGGACGTCTGCTCGGGAGCAGCAGAATCCTCGTGGTTCTCAGGCGACGGAACGGCCTCGTTGGCAGGCTCCGACTTGCCTTCGGCTTTCTTCTCAGCGGTGGGCTTCGACGTGCTACTGCTCGACGAACCGCTGCTGCGACGCGTGCGACGGGTGCGGCGCGTGCTCGTCTGCTGCTGATCACCGCTTGTGTTGAAGTCGACCAGTTCGATGATCGCCATCTCGGCACCGTCGCCGACGCGCTGGCCGAGCTTGACGATACGCGTGTAACCGCCGGGGCGGGTCGCAATTTTCTCGGCGATAACGCCGTACAGTTCTTTGACCGACTCCTTGTCCTGCAAGTGGCGGAAGACTTGGCGGCGGTTGTGCGTCGTGTCGACTTTGCCACGCGTCAGGATCGGCTCGACATACATGCGCAGCGCTTTGGCTTTGGTATGCGTCGTCTTGATTCGTTTGTGCGCGATCAGTGCGTTCGACAGAGCGGCCATCGTAGCCTTACGGTGCGACGCGGTGCGGTTGAGCTTAAAGCCCTTTTTCTGGTGTCTCATGATGTTGGAAATATGAGCAGACGCGCCGTATCAGGTACGCGTCTGCCGGTTGGAACGACGCTGTTTAGACGCCCGCTCCCATGTACTTGTCGACGTCCATCCCGAAGAACAGGCCGCGATCTTCGAGGACTTCGATCAGTTCCTGAAGCGACTTGCGGCCGAAGTTGCGGAATTTGAGCATCTCGCTCTCCTCGCGGCGAACCAAGTCGATGATCGTCTTGATGTTGGCCGCCTTCAAGCAGTTGTGTGCGCGGACCGACAGATCGAGTTCGTCGACCGACTGCGAGAGCAGTTCGCGAACGCGCTGTACTTCGGCGTCGACTTCCTGCTCCTCCTCGACCGGCTGAGGCTCGGCGTCCATGTGGATGAACATGTTGACGTGGTCGCGCAGCAGAGCGGCGGCCTGGGCCAGCGCATCTTCCGGAGCAACCGATCCGTCCGTCGTCACTTCAAAGACGAGCTTCTCGAAGTCGATCTTGTCGCCGACACGGGTCTGTGTAATCGTGTAGCGCGCGTTCTCGATCGGCGTAAAGATCGAGTCGATAGCAATGACACCGATCGGGTCATCGGCACGCTTGTTCTCGTCCGACGGCACGTAGCCGCGGCCTTCGCCCATGCGCAGTTCAGCAACGATCTCGGCGTCTTCGGCGAGCGTGGCGATGTGGTGATCCGGGTTGAGGATCTCGTAGTCGTTGGTTGCTTCGGCGATATCGGCAGCGGTCCACGTACCCGGTCCGCGGAGGACCAGGCTGATGTTACCGTCGCCCAATTCACGGCTGCGGATACGGACGCCTTTGAGGTTCAGGATGATATCCGTCACATCCTCGGTCACGCCGGGGATGGTCGAGAACTCCTGCTGCACGCCGTCGATCTTGATCGCGGTCACCGCAACTCCCGTCAGAGAAGAGAGCAGCACGCGGCGAAGCGAGTTGGCGATGGTGACGCCGTAGCCGCGCTCGAGCGGCTGGATGACGAAGCGTCCGTAGGTTTCCGAAACCTCTTCGACGACGACGCCGTCAGGCATCTGAAAAGAAGTATGCGTCATGCTCGTTGGTCTGTTTTACTAGTAGAGAGAAGTAGGTGGAAAGGCAAGCAACTGCCCGCCCCAGCGCTTACTTCGAGTACAACTCGACGATGAGCTGCTCGCGGATATTCTCCGGGATGTCCTCGCGCGACGGCTGGTCCAAGAACTTGCCGCTCAGCGCGCCCTTCTCGGTTTCGAGCCAGTTGTACCGGCGGTTGCCGCGCGCCGAGGCGTCAGCAAAGACCGGCGAGTTGACACTGCGCGGGCGAACCGAGATCACGTCGCCTGCTTTGAGCTGAGCCGAAGGGATGTCGAGCACGTGGTCGTTGACCATGATGTGTCCGTGCGTGACCAACTGACGAGCCTGACGGCGCGTGCCGGCAAAGCCCATGCGGAAGACGGTGTTGTCCAATCGCGATTCGAGCAATTTGAGCAGGTTCTCACCTGTCACACCTTTGAGGCGCGACGCCTTCTCGAACAGGTTGCGGAATTGCTTCTCGAGCAAGCCGTAGGTGTACTTAGCCTTCTGCTTCTCTTTGAGCTGCATTGCATACTCGCTCTCCTTCTGGCGACGGCCACGGCCGTGCTGTCCGGGACGATACGGTTTGCGTTCGAGAGATTTGGAAGGTCCGAAGATCGGCTCGCCGAAGCGCCGCGCGATTTTCTGTTTGGGTCCGCGATAACGGGCCATAGCTAGATCAGGTCTAGGTGGGAGTGTAGACTGTGCGCACGCGCCCCACCATCAATGAGACGGTTCGTCGCATACGCAGCCGGGTTTTAGAGCCACATCCCACCGGGGGTGGAACGCAACCGCAACGTCGTTTAGACGCGGCGGCGCTTGGGCGACCGGCAACCGTTGTGAGGGATCGGGGTGATGTCGCGAATCGTCGCGACGTCGAGACCGACCGTCGTCAAGGCGCGGATAGCGCTCTCGCGGCCCGAGCCCGGACCCTTGACGTACACGTCGACGCGGCGAAGGCCGAGGTCGTGTGCTTCTTTCGCTGCCTCCGCTGCTGCCACCTGGGCGGCGTACGGGGTGTTCTTGCGGCTTCCTTTGAAGCCCATTTTGCCCGAGGACGACCACGAGATCGTGTTGCCGTACTGGTCGGTGATCGTCACCATGACGTTGTTGAAGGTCGCCCGGATGTGGACGATGCCATTCGACTCGACGATGACGTTCTTTTTGCGAACCTGGCGGCCACGGTTTCCACCGCGTGCTGGGGCGCTTCCGCGTCGTTGCTGCTGCTTTGCCATATAAATAGGGCGGGCCTATCCCGCCGAAATAGATTACTTGCGGGGTGCCTTCTTCTTGCCAGCGACAGTACGCTTGCGGCCCTTGCGCGTGCGTGCGTTTGTCTTCGTGCGCTGACCGCGGACCGGGAGACCACGACGGTGACGCAGGCCACGGTAGCAGCCGATGTCCATCAGACGCTTGATATTGAGCTGGACTTCGGTGCGGAGCGCGCCTTCGACGACGTACTCGTCTTCGATCAGGCTACGCAGTTGGCGCGTCTGATCTTCGGTCCAGTTATCGGGCAGCTCATTCGGGTCGATATCGAGCCGATTGAGAATCATCTGAGCGCGGGCGCGTCCGATGCCGAAGATGTCGGTGAGGGCGATTTCGCCGCGCTTGCGACCACGAAGGTCGACTCCTGCGATACGAGGCATAGAGGTGTGTTGGCTTGACGGTTGGGGCCTGCCGGAGCAGAACATCAGAGAGCAGACCGTGTCAGGTATCCACTCCCGCGAGAAAGGGCCTAGAGAGCCCCGGCTCGGTTACCCCTGACGCTGTTTGTGCTTGGGATTCTTCTTGTTGATGATGTAGACGCGACCACGGCGGCGAACCACCTTGTCGTCGGCACTACGTTTCTTGACGCTGGAGCGGACTTTCATAGCTGTGTTGTTAATGAGCCGTACAGATCGGCTTTCGCGAAGAGAGCCAAGTATGACGCGAGGGGTTACAATAGGGTTCTTCTACACCAACTCTTCGTTCGCCTGCTGCGCAAACGCAGGTGGGCGGACGTCGTGGACATAGTCAAATGTGGTGAGCACAATAGGGTCGCCTTTCTGGACAGCGACCATGTGTTCGTAGTGAGCGGCAGGCTTTCGATCGGCTGTGCGGACGGTCCATTTATCCGCATCGGTCGTCGTCTCCCCCGTTCCCATACCGATCATCGGCTCGATACAGATCGTCAGCCCTTGCTTCATCTTGGCACCTGACTTGGCCTTGCCGAAGTTGGGTACCTGAGGTGCTTCATGTAGCGACGTGCCAATGCCGTGGCCGACCAAGTCTTCGACGACTCCGTATCCGCGCGATTTGCAATAGGTCTCGACTGTATGACTGATCGCACCGACGCGTTGACCATGCCGTGCCTGATCGACCCCCAGGTTGAGGGCTTCGTAGGTCGTCTGCATCAAGTCGCGCGCTTCCTGCGACACGTTGCCAACGCCAAACGTATATCCACTGTCGCCATACCAGCCGTCGAGGATAACACCGATATCGATGGTGACAATGTCCCCGTCTTGAAGTGCGTAGTCGGTAGGAAAGCCGTGGACGACCACGTCGTTGACCGATGCACACACCGAACCGGGAAACGCGCCTCCGCCCCATCCGGGATCGTGCCCACGAAATGCCGCTTTTGCACCCGCGTCGCGGATGAACGAGTCGGCGATCTCGTCGAGTTCGAGCAGCGTTACGCCTTCGCCAACGTGCCGGGCCACCTCGCCCAGCGTGCGCGACACCAAGTCGTCACTCCGTTGGAGAAAGGCAATATCGCGTTCGCTCTTGAGCTTCATCAGGCCACGCGTCGTCCTTTGACCTTACCGGTCTTCATGAAGCCGTCGTAGTGGCGCATCAGGAGATGGCTTTCGACCTGCTGCAACGTATCGAGCGTAACGCCGACGAGAATGAGCAGGCTCGTACCACCGAAGAAGAGAGCGAAGCCCGGCGTGACGCCTGCGGCAATCGCGAACGTCGGCAGGATGGCAACGAAACCTAGGAAGATCGAGCCGGGAAGGGTGATCCGAGTCAGGATGTTGTCGATGAACTCGCTCGTCTGCTTGCCTGGACGTACGCCAGGAACGAAGCCCCCTTGACGCTTCATCGTATCCGCCATCTCCTTCGGGTTGACCGCAATGGCCGTGTAGAAGTAGGTAAAGAACACACAGACGATGAACAGGAACAGCGCATTCCACCAGCTGCTCGGATCCACGAAGACGCTCGATACGGCCTGGATGCCTTCGCTATCCGGGAAGAACGAACCCAGCGTCGCGGGAATGAACATGATCGACTGCGCGAAGATAATCGGCATGACGCCGGCTGCGTTGATACGGAGCGGCAGGTACTGCGTGGGTCCACCACCATACTGGCGGCGACCGACGATCCGCTTGGCGTACTGAACCGGAATTCGCCGAGTCCCCTGCGTCACGAGTACCACGAAGAGTGTGATAACGAAGAGAGCAGCGAGTTCAAAGATCAGAATGATGAAGTTGGGCTTCAACTCGAACTCGTTGTAAAGCGCCGTGGGCAAGCCAACGATGATCGAGATCATGATGATCAGCGAGATACCGTTGCCGATTCCGTCTTCGGTAATGCGTTCACCTAGCCACATGACGAATACCGTACCGGCCGTCAGCACGATGATCGTAGTAAGCGTAAACGCCCACATCGGAATGACGATAGCATCGCCCACGGTGTACTGCAAGTTTACCACGTAACCCGCTGACTGGATCACAGTGATCAGAATCGTTCCGTATCGCGTGAGCTGGGTAATCTTGCGACGCCCATCTTCGCCTTCACGCTGCAGCTTCTGGAAATACGGCATAACCGCGCCCAAGAGCTGGATAATGATCGACGCTGTGATGTACGGCATGATGCCCAGCGCGAAGATGGCTGCGCGGCTGAACGCACCACCGACGAACAGGTCAAGAAAACCGAACAGGTCGGTCGGTGCTCCTGTCGTCTGAGCTGCCGCCAGAGTAATCGGGTC
This sequence comes from uncultured Rhodothermales bacterium, assembly GCA_963973615.1. Taxonomy (GTDB): domain Bacteria; phylum Bacteroidota; class Rhodothermia; order Rhodothermales; family BA12; genus CAXBBB01. Next base: position 5,842 of record CAXBBB010000016.1, read on the forward strand.
GATACCTGGAAGCGGGATGTACGCACCAATGCGGTAGACAACCAGCAAAAGGAGCGTGTAGAAAATGCGATCGCGCAGCTCTTCAATCTTGAAGATGTTGCGCATGCTATCAGCAAAGCCGGGCATTACCGAGGGGCTTTAGGCGAGGGGTACGGCGTCAAGTGTAGGGTCGATCAGTCGAGGACGGTCACCGTTCCACCGGCGGCCTCGATCTGCTGACGCGCCGAAGCGCTGAATCCGTGGGCGTGAACCGTCAGTCCCGAAGGAGCGTCGCCGCTGCCCAAGATCTTGACGAGCTCGCCTTTGCGGACGACACTGACCGAAGCGAGGATCGCTGGCGTGATAGCTGATCCACTTTCGATACGTCCCTCTTCGATGAGCGACGCGATACGCGAAAGGTTGACGGCGCGGTAGGCTTTACGGAACGGGTTCTTGAATCCGAACTTCGGCACGCGGCGCTGGAGCGGCATCTGACCGCCTTCGAACCAAACCGGGGCGCCGCCGCCTGAGCGGGCCTTCTGGCCTTTGTTGCCTTTCGTCGATGAGTGACCACCGTAACCGGAGCCGACACCGCGGCCGATACGCTTACGTTTTTTGGTGGCGCCTTCTGCAGGCGTGAGATTGTGCAGCTTCATGGCTGTGGGGTGCTAATACGCCGCCTCGCGCTGGGCAAGGCGACTCGCGTTGAAAATGACAGATGCCGAGACGGATAAGTTACCGCATCGGCATCTGAACAGAGTGCTCGGATGAGCGAGGTTTTGACAAAGTCCCGTTGGAAGGGGGACTTGGATCAGGCCGAGACTTCTTCGACGGTAACCAAGTGCTGGACCTTATGGACCATACCTCGGATCGTCGGCGAGTCGTTATGCTCGACGGTCTGGTTGAGCTTGCGCAGGCCGAGGGCTTCAATCACGCGCTTTTGCGTGCTGGGCCGACGGATGGCGCTGCGCACCTGGGTAATTCTGAGCTTCATGCTAGTAGAGATTGTCGATCGCTGCGATCTGATGACAAGCCGAGGAAAGACCTCAGCCGTTGAAAACGCGCTTGAGCGAGACACCGCGACGGCGAGCCGTTTCGATTGGGTCCTCCAGGTTTCCTAGGGCCTCCATAGCGGCGGCGACCTGGTTGTGCGGGTTACTTGATCCAAGCGACTTGCTCAGCACGTCGGTGATACCGGCGCATTCGAGGACCGCACGAACACCGCCACCAGCGATGACGCCAGTACCTGCCGTTGCGGGCTTCAAGAGCACCTTACCTGCTCCCTGACGACCGACGATACGGTGCGGAATCGTGCCGCGCTTGATTGGGACGCGAATCATGTTCTTCTTCGCGTCGTCATTCCCTTTAGCAATAGCGTCGGCGACTTCGTTCGCTTTACCCAATCCGGCTCCCACGCGTCCGTTTCCGTCACCTACGACGACTACGGCGTTGAACGAGAAGCGACGGCCACCCTTGACAACCTTGCTTACGCGGTTGATGGTGACGAGCTTTTCGATGAGATCGGTCTGGTTCGCGTTGTCGTTGTTATCGCGACGGCGTCCTCTTTGGCGTGCCATGTTCGTAGAGTCTATTGCTTAAAACTGGAGGCCGCCCGAACGGGCACCTTCGGCGACCGCTTTGACACGGCCATGGTAGCGGTACCCGTTACGGTCGAAGACGACCGTCGTGACGCCTGCTTGTTTGGCGCGCTCGGCCAACGTCTCGCCGACTTGCTTGCTAGCGTCGACCGGAGCCGCTTCCAATCCTTTGCTCGAAGCGGCAGCCAGCGTAGTGCCGGATGCGTCGTCGATGAGCTGGGCGTAGATCGCGGTGTTCGAACGATACACCGACAGGCGCGGACGCTCGGCAGTGCCGCTGATCTTTCCGCGGATGCGGCGTCGCACGCGCTGGCGACGGAGGGCTTGTTTGTTCTTAGGCATCGGAGTGCAGGTTGCGCGGTGAGAGTGTCGCCCCACCGCCTGGGACCTGAATAAAATTGAGGGTTATCGACCGGCAGTCTTGCCAGCCTTGCGGCGCACGAACTCGTCCGTGTAGCGGACGCCTTTGCCTTTGTAGGGCTCTGGCGGACGCAAGCCGCGGATCTTGGCCGAGACCTGACCGACCATCTGCTTGTCGGCGCCAGCGACGGTGATCTTGGTGTTCTGACCACGAGCGGCAGCAACCGTCATGTCGATCCCGGGAGGCGCGACGAAGTAGATGGGGTGCGAGAAGCCGAGTGCGAGTTCGAGCACGTCGCCTTTCATCTCAGCGCGGTAACCGACGCCGATCAGCTCGAGCGAGCGCGAGTACCCTTCGCTGACGCCCTGCACCATGTTGGCGAGGAGCGAGCGATAAAGTCCGTGCATTGCGCGGTGACGCTTCTGCTCCGTCGGACGCTGAACTTCGAGGGTACCATCCTCGACCGATACCGAGATATCAGGATCGATGGTCTGGTGCAGTTCGCCTTTCGGTCCTTTGACCGTTACGACGTTGCTGTTTACGTCCACCGATACGCCCTTAGGCAGCTCGATGGGCAGTTTTCCAATACGAGACATAGCGGCCGAGTTATTCTACGATGGCGAGTACTTCGCCTCCGATGTGAGCGTTGCGAGCTTCCTTGTCCGTCATTACGCCGCGCGAAGTCGACACAAGGGCAATGCCCAGACCGTTCTTTACGCGCGGAAGGTTTTCAGCCGACACGTACTGGCGGAGACCCGGACGGGAAACGCGCTTGAGGAGTTGGATGACGGGCTCGCCCGACTTCTGATACTTCAAGTAGACGCGGAGCAGACCCTGCTTTCCGTCGTCGACGTTGAGGTAGCGCTTGACGTAACCCTTTTCGAGAAGGATCTGCGTCATCGCGCGCTTGAGCTTGCTGGCGGGAATGTCGACGTGCTTGTGCTGCGCTTTTTGAGCGTTGCGGATGCGCGTCAGGTAATCCGAGACCGGATCGGAGACTGCACTCATTGTGAGCTTGGATTCATGAGTCGGTTCGCCTTGCCCAACCGAGGGCGCAGCGCCTGACTCCTTGATAAAGAGGGTTGATCTAGACCTTTCCCAACGACCGAACCGGACCAAGGAAAGGTCGAAGACCTACCAGGAGGCTTTGCGGATGCCGGGGATCTGGCCGTTGAGCGCCATCTTACGGAAGATCACGCGGCACATGCCAAACTGACGTAGGTACCCACGCGGACGGCCCGTCAGATTGCAACGGTTGCGCAGGCGAACCGGCGAGGCATTGCGCGGCAGGCGCTGGAGACCTTCGTAGTCGCCAGCTTCTTTGAGCGCTTTGCGACGCTCGGCGTATTTGGCAACCGTTGCACGGCGCTTGCGCTCGCGGGCGAGCATACTCTTCTTAGCCATATCGGTAGATAGATTTAAACGATTGCTTCTTCGCCGCGGCGGATGAACGGCATGCCCATCAGACGGAGCAGCGCGAGGGCCTCTTCGTCGTTCTTGGCCGTTGTTACGAACGAGACGTCCATACCCGAGATGCGGTCCGTCTTGTCGACGTCGATTTCGGGGAAAATGATCTGCTCTTTGACGCCGAGCGTATAGTTACCACGCCCGTCGAACGATTTGTCAGGGATGCCGCGGAAGTCACGGACGCGGGGCAACGCAAGCGTCACCAGACGATCCATGAAGTCGTACATCCGATCACCGCGGAGGGTGACGTGGACGCCAATCGGCATGCCTTCGCGCAGCTTGAAGTTCGAGACGCTTTTGCGAGCGACCGAAACGACTGGCTGCTGACCCGTGCTCTTGCGAAACTCCTCGACGGCATCGTCGACGACCTTCTTGTTCTGCGTCGCTTCGCCCAGACCTTTGTTGATCGAGATCTTAACGAGCTTGGGTACCTGCATCACGTTGTCGTAGCCAAACTGCTCGCGCAGTGCGGGGACGACCTCTTCGAGGTACTTGGTTTTAAATCGAGACGTGTAGTCCATAGTCGGTTTCCTTTGCTCGGCTAACGGCCGCCGCAGTCAAGGAGTAAGTTGATGAGGCACAAGCAGTTCCGCCCGCCGCTGGGTTTCACTGGGTCTTTGGATGCGCCTCCAATGAGATAAATCAGTCGAGGTCTTCGCCAGTCGTCTTGGCGTAGCGTTTCCAGCTACCCCGTCCCGACTGGTTTTCGACCCACTTGCGGCCAACACGTGTCGCCTTTCCGTTGCCGTCGAGCGGCAGTACGTTGGAGACGTGGATCGGAAACTCGCGCTCAACGCGTCCGCCCTGCTGGTTCTGCTGGTTGGGCTTCGTGTGGCGAATGCGCATGTTGACGCCTTCGATCAGCACGCGGTCGTTCTTGGCGTAGACGCGCATGACGCGTCCAGTCAGACCTTTGTCGTTGCCCGAGAGCACTTCGACCTGGTCACCGCGCTTGACGTGCAGCTTCTTCTGCTTGTTTTTTGTACGTGGCATAGTCGTATCGATTAGAGTACTTCGGGAGCGAGCGAGACGATGCGCATGTACTGGCGCTCGCGCAGCTCACGAGCGACGGGGCCGAAGATGCGGGTTCCGCGCGGCTCGCCTGCGTCGTTGAGCAGGACGGCAGCGTTTTCGTCAAAGCGGATATAGCTGCCGTCGGTACGACGACGCTCCTTCTTGACGCGCACGATGACGGCCTTATGGACGGTGCCCTTCTTGACGTTGCCGCCGGGAATGGCCGACTTGACCGAGACGACGATCACATCGCCGAGCGTAGCGTAGCGACGGCCTGAGCCTCCGAGCACGCGGATGCACTGCACCTCTTTGGCTCCGCTGTTGTCGGCTACGGCCAGACGCGATTCTTGCTGAATCATGGTAGGATGCTGTTAGAGGTGAGGGTTACTTGGCGCGTTCGAGAATCTCGACCAAGCGCCAGCGCTTGTTTTTCGAGAGCGGACGGGTCTCCATGATGCGAACCGTGTCGCCTTCTCCGGCGTCGTTGTTCTCGTCATGAGCCATCATCTTGCTCGTCTTCTTGATGAACTTGCCATAGATGGGGTGCTTCACCTGCCGCTCGATGCTGACGGTGATGCTCTTGTTCATCTTATTGGACGTGACCAGGCCGATGCGCTCTTTGCGCGCGTTGCGGGTGATCTCGGCTGCTCCTTGAGTGCCGTCGGTTTCTTTCGTTTCCATAGTCGTATGGGCTTGGTGAGCCGTGAGTCCGACTGCCGCTTGCGCAGCACCTCACCAACTACCCTTTGATTGTTAAGCGGTCTTCTTCTCGGTCAGAACAGTGTTCAGCCGGGCGATCAGCCGACGCTTGGTACGCATCTGCATCGGGTTGTCGATGCGAGCGATGGCGTTCTGAAAGCGCAGGTTGGACAGTTCAGTCGTCTCCGTCTGAATCTGCTCCTCGATCTGATCGACCGAGAGGTCGCGGATTTCGATTGCGGTCATTGTGCTAAGGGTCTACTAGGTCGTCGATTACTTGGCGACGCGGACAGGTCCGACGGGCGCGACATAATCGGGGCGCGTGACCATTTTGGTCTTGATCGGAAGCTTGGCCTGGGCGAGCTTCATCGACTCGTACGCCAGTTCCTGGCTGATTCCACCGCCGATCTCGAAGAGCACGCGTCCAGGGCGGACGACGGCTACCCAGTACTCGGGCGAGCCTTTACCACCACCCATTCGGGTTTCGGCAGCCTTCTTGGTGACCGGACGGTCCGGGAAGATGCGAATCCACACCTTACCGACGCGCCTCATTCGGCGCGTCATCGTGATACGCGACGCTTCGATCTGACGGCTCGTGATGCGGCCTGGTTCGAGGGCTTTGAGACCGAAGTCGCCGAAGTCAATCGAAATGCCACGCTGTGCAAGTCCCGTGTTGCGGCCTTTCTGGACGCGACGGAACTTGGTCCGTTTGGGCATCAGCATAATTCTAGGGGTCTATTCCGAACAGGAGTTCGGTGATGTTCTGATTCAGTCGAGTTATCGGCGTCCGCCACGGCTTGCGCCGCCGCCTCCACCTGCTCCGCCGCCCGATCCACCGCGTCCGCCACGGCCACCGGCGCCTCCGCCAGAGCCACCGCGTCCACCGCGATCACCACGGCCGCGGCCGCGATCTTTGCGATCGTCGCCGCCATCGCGTCCACCGCGACGGCGCTCAGGAACCGGCTGCTGCAT
>CAXBBB010000017.1:0-11677 GCA_963973615.1 uncultured Rhodothermales bacterium
GTGCCGGTGACGGCTTCCATCTCGCCACTCTATCTGGCATTCGGAGACGACGACATCGAAGCGTCCGACTACGACGCGACGCTCAAACTGCGTCCGCCGCTGCGTTCCGGTGCGGATCGCCAGGCCATCCGAGAGGCGCTGAGCGACGGTACCCTCGACGCGTTTCTGTCGGCCCACCGCCCCTACGCCGTTTTCGAAGCCGAACTGGAGTTTGCTGCCGCGCCGTTCGGTGTCGCATCGCTCGAAACGACATTTGCGACCCTCTGCGCTACGCTCGTGTCGACGGGTGAACTGTCGCTGGCCCAGGTGGTGCGTCTGTTGACAGATGGCCCTCGGCGTGTACTCGGGCTTGAAACGCCACGAATCGAAGTAGGCGCCGAGGCCAACCTGACCCTGTTCGACCCGCACCACGTGTGGACGTGCTCGGCTCAGACGATGCGTTCGGCGAGTCGGCATACGCCTTACCTGGGACAGACGCTTCGGGGCCGAGCGTTGGGCATTTACAATGGGGGCCGCTGGGTCGCCAACGAGTCGCCTTGACACCGATTCGTGATTTGCGCGCGGTGGGTCGGATCAGCGCCGATCCGCTGCGGTTGATACAGCCGTGATCACTCCCACCGAATCCTTCCGCCGACAGGTCCGCCGCTGGCTCGACCAACCGCCAGAACCGCGCATGGCGTTGTGGCAGCCTGGCGCGTCGTCCGGCTCGGCGCCATCGGACGCGTTCGACATCGCCACGTATAACGTGCATCGGTGGAGCGGAGGAGTGCGCAGGCGCGACGAGTTCGTCCCTGAGCGGGCCGAGCAGGTGATCCTGTCACTAGACGTTCCCGTCATCGCGCTGCAAGAAGTGCTCATTCCGACGCGCGATCACGATCCGCTGTCCGATTTTGTCGAACGCAACGACTTCAACGTCGCTTTCGTCGCGACGCGTCCCCACCGCAACGGGATGCTAGGCAACGCCGTTCTGTCGCGGTGGCCGATCCACTCGGCGTTCGTCATCAACCTGTCGCTCGGGCGGATGGAGCGGCGGGCGGCACTCGTCGTTCAGTTCGAGCGGGGAGAAGGCTTGGCGCCGCTCTCGGTCGTGTCGACGCACCTCGCCATCGTCGACCGGACGCGGCGCAGGCAGGTGCAAATGCTGCTGGATCACCCGCGCCTGCAGGGGCCGGTCGTGCTGCTCGGAGACATGAATGCGTGGCGCCATTGCCCGGCGACACGCTCGCTGGAGCGCGAGTTCGAAGACCGTCACCACAACGCGGATTGGCCGCCATCTTTTCCCGCTGGGCGTCCGCTGCTGGCGCTCGACCGCATCTACGCGCGTGGTCTCAAGGTCGCCGCTATCGAATCGGTCGATACCGAGGCGGCGCGCATCGCGTCGGACCACCTGCCTGTCCGCGCCCGGTTGCACGTGTCGAGCCGATAGACCTGAGTGCGTAGTTTGGCGCTCTTCCCAACTTTGCCCATGACCGAGACAACGGACCGCGTGTTCGACCGCCTGTCGGCCCGCCTTCCCGCCGACCGCGCCTACTCGCTGGACGCCCTCGCCGAAGCTGACGTGCCCGAGGGCATCTCGCACTTCCTCGCCCAAACGCTCCAACGCCGCCTCGAACTCGAAGCCGCCGCCCTCGCCAAGTCGCGCTCGCGCTGGTTCGACTATGGCGCCGCTGAATTACAAGAAGCGCAGGCGACGTACCTCGCCGTCCTCGCCGAGCACGCTCAGGTACCCGCCGAAGAGTGGCACCGGACGCTCCGGCAAGCCGTGATCCAGGTCGTCCCCTATCTCGTGCAGCCCGCACGCGCTCTGGTCCGCTTCGTCTTTCCGCCGGGGCGCGACGAATTGTCCGCAGACGTCGTCCGGCGGCGAATGCGGTATTTCAGCGCATACGGCTACCTGACGGAGGTTGTCCGGGCGTACCTATCGCAGAAGGGCGAGGAAGTCGTCACGCGGAATGGGCTGTCGCGTCTGCTGCAACGCATAGAGCACCGCACGCCGTCCGAGTACGACGCCGACGACTGGATCGGCCTGTTGAGTCAGCTATACGAGCTGGTCGGTGAGGGACGCCCGCCGCGCGTCGAGGCCGAGTTGATCGGCCAGTTTCTACGCGACAAGGGGATGCGCGAGCAGGCGCAAGCCGTCGAAGCACACGGTCAGCCGATGACGACGGACACGTTGCGCGAACTGTTAGTGACGTCCGATGGAACAGGCGTATCCACGTCGCCCGTCGCCCTGCCTGAAGCTGCCGAACTACCGGCGCCAACGATAGCGGCGGAGCCGACGCCCGCCGTCGTCGAGCCGCCAGTTCCCGACCCTGAGTCGATGCCTCCTATCCCGCAGCCACCCCAACCTCTGTGGCAGCGGTTCGCGCAGAACCGCGGGGCAGCGGCTGCGCCAGCCCCAACCCCCAGCGAGTCCCCACAGCCCTTGTGGAAGCAGTTTGGGAAGAGCGGCGCTCTGCCCTCCTCGACACCGACGAACGAGCGCGCGTCGGATCTCGACCGCAACGAGCAGCGCGCGCTGGGGAGTGTGCCGCTTGCTCAGCGTCGTCTGTACGTCCGTGACTTGTTTTCCGGGTCTGAAGTCGCGTATGGCGATTTGCTCAACCGGTTGGCGATTGCCGGATCGTGGTCGGAAGCGTCGCGCGCATTGGGCGCGGCCTACCGCGACCACCAGGTCAACATCTACAGCGCAACCGCTGTCTCCTTCACCGAAGCTGCCGAGCGCCGCTTTCACTCCTGATCTCGAAGTATCTACATGTCGACTCCACTCGAAACGCTCGAAGAACGCCGCCACCAATCGCTCGCAGGCGGAGGAAAAGCCCGCATCGCCAAGCAGCACGAAAAGGGCAAGTTGACGGCGAGGGAGCGCATCGATATTCTACTCGACCCAGGTTCGTTCGTCGAGATCGGCGCGTTCGTTCGCCATCAGCAGAGTGCATTCGGGTTGGACAAGTCGCGTCCGTACGGCGATGGGGTCGTGACCGGATGGGGAACCGTCGACGGTCGGACGATCTACGTGTTCGCACAGGACTTTACCGTCTTTGGCGGATCGCTGGGCGAGGCGCACGCGCAAAAGATCGTTCGCGTCATGAATCTGGCGATGGAGAACGGCTACCCCATCGTGGGTCTGAACGACAGCGGCGGAGCGCGCATTCAGGAAGGTGTGGCAGCGCTCGGCGGCTACGCGGACATCTTCTTGCTCAACACGCTGGCGTCGGGCGTCGTGCCGCAGATCTCAGCGATTCTCGGTCCGTGCGCAGGCGGCGCCGTCTACAGCCCGGCGATCACCGACTTCGTATTCATGGTCAAGGAGACCAGCTATATGTTCGTCACCGGTCCCGGCGTCGTCAAGACCGTCACGAACGAGGACGTGACGCAAGAGGAGTTGGGGGGCGCCGACACGCACGCGAGCAAGTCGGGCGTGGCGCACTTGGCGTGCACCAGCGAAGCCGACGCCTTGATCAAGATCCGCACGCTGCTGGGCTACCTGCCCTCGAACTGCGAGGATGATGCGCCCATCGGCGACGCAGGCGACCCCATCGACCGGCAGGACTCCGAGTTGGATACGATCATCCCAGAGAACCCGAACAAGCCGTACGACATCCTCGACGTGATCGGGCGCGTCGTCGACCGCGACTCATTCTTCGAGATCCACCCCGACTATGCGGCAAACATCGTCGTCGGGTTTGCGCGTCTGGGAGGAAGGAGCGTGGGCATCGTCGCCAATCAGCCGGCCGTATTGGCGGGTGTGCTCGACATCGAGTCGAGCGTCAAAGGCGCCCGCTTTGTCCGCTTCTGCGACGCGTTCAACATCCCGCTCGTCGTGTTCGAAGATGTACCCGGTTTCCTTCCCGGCACGGATCAGGAGTGGCGTGGCGTGATCCGGCACGGCGCCAAACTGCTGTACGCATTCTGCGAAGCTACCGTCCCCAAGCTGACCGTCATCACCCGGAAGGCGTACGGCGGCGCCTACGACGTGATGAACTCCAAGCACATCCGCGCCGACCTCAACCTCGCCTGGCCGACCGCCGAAATCGCCGTCATGGGACCCAAGGGCGCCGTCGAGATCATCTTCCGCAACGAGATCGCCCAGGCCGACGATGCCGCCGCCGAGGAAACACGCCTGACCGACGAGTACCGCGACCACTTCGCCAACCCGTACATCGCTGCCGAACGCGGCTACGTCGACGATGTGATTCGGCCCAGCGAAACGCGTCCGCGCCTGATTGCCGCGCTGAAGATGCTCGAAAACAAAGTCCAAACGCTCCCGCGCAAGAAGCACGGGAATCTACCTCTTTGATGTGAGGACACCAGGGCAATCACTGAGTGCGCCTCTCTCAATCAACCTGAAATCTCGACGAGAGTGGGGGTCTACATCGGCCTCTCCGTCTAGCCGCGAGAGCAGGTGATCGCCGCCTTGAACAACCAGCGATATGGAAACTGAAGAATCGACCCAGACTACGCCTCACTTGTCGCCGGAAGAACTGCGCGTCTTAGGCGTGTTGTCCGAGAAGGGGCTGGCGACGCCGCAGAACTATCCGCTCAGTCTGGCCGCCGTGGTGACGGGCTGTAATCAGGCGTCGAATAGAGAGCCGGTCGTCGACTACGATGAGGGGACGGTGCGGGAGGCGTTGTCGGCGCTCAATAAGCGCGGACTGGTGGCCGAGCAGACGGGGGCGGGGAGCCGAGTAGCGAAGTTTAGGACGCAACTGGCGCGGACATACCGGCTGACGGCGGCGCAGGAGACGCTGGTCGCCGGATTGATGCTGCGCGGCCCGCAGACGGTGGGGGAGTTGCGTGGGCGGTGGAAACGGATGCACGAGTTCGAATCGCTCGAAGACGTATCGGCTCAACTGGATGCGCTGATGGCGTGGGAGCCACCGCTCGTGGTGTCGCTAGCCCAAGTGCCGGGGGAGCGCGGTGAGCGGTTTGCGCACACGTTTGCGCCGGTAGAAGAGGGGGCTGCGCCGACGACTTCGAGCGTACCGTCGTCGCTCTCCGGCACGTTGCAGGAGCAGATCGACGCGCAGGCCGAGCGCATCGAAGGGTTGGAGGCAGAGCTAGCCGACTTGCGGGCCGAGTTCGACACGTTTCGCACGCAGTTCGAGTAGCCAACCTGCCGCGCGTCATTCAGCCCAACGAGCGATCATGCCCTCTTTTTAGTGCAGGACGATGTATTTCAGCGTGCGTCCTTGCGGTCCAGTTCTCTAATGAGGGCGAGAGCGAGGTGGTAGACGGCAGCGAAGTCGTCCCATTCGAGCGTTTCAGCAACGTCGCCGATGCTGTGGTAGGGCTGCGTGCCGCCGGACGTGAGCAGGTAGAGGCCGGGCGTTCCGCTATCGAGAAAGGGGAAGTGGTCGGAGTTGGCGCGGTTGGGGCGAGGCGTGATCGGACCAGCGTCGAGGCTGTCGGCGAGCGACTGCGCGCGGGCGAACAGGTCCGGGAAGTCTACTCCGCCGCACGCGAGCAAGTCGGCGCCTTTCAGCCCCTGCTCCTCGCCACCGACGGCGGCAAACACCACGTCGCGCGCCATCGGTTGGTCGGCGAGGGCCTGCGCCAATGCCAGCAGCAGCGCCGTTCCGCTCGCGTTGTCGTTGGCGCCTCGAAAGATTACGCGCGATGAGTCGGCCAGATCGGTGAACGCACCGAGATGATCGTAATGGGCCAGCACCAGCAGTGGCGCGCCTTCTCCCGTTCCAGGCATGCGACCGACGACGTTGGCGGCCTGCACGTCGGCATTCGAGCGCGACCGGACGACGATGCGTGCCGAGTCCGCATCCGAAGGCCACGAGGAGCGGCGGACGGTCAGCATCGGAATCGGCAGGTCGAACGCGGCCGGTCCATGCATCAGATCGTCGACGAGTACGATGACGGCGGTTGCGCCTGACCGCGCCAGCACGCTCGCTCTGGCTCCGGGAATCGCGACGGCGGGAGGCAGCATCTCCAGCACCGACTCGGGCACGTCCGCTGTGACGACTGCAATCTTCCCTGACACCAACGCGCGCTCATCACTCGGGTCGATGAGTCCGCCCGTTCCGTCGCCCGCATCGACGAGCGCTCCCGACACGTCAGCCGAGGCAGACCCGGCGTAGGGCAGCGCATCCACGCCCATACGCAACGTGTCATCGCCGACGATCAGCAGCGCGCCGTCGAGTAGATCGGCCTCGAACGCGAACGGTTGTGCAAACGCATCGCCCATCGCCCTTAGTCCGATAGCGGCCATGCGCCGGGCGACGAAGGCGGCAGCGTGTGCGGCTCCGTCGTCGGCATACCCTCTTCCGGAAAACGCGTCGCTCGTCAGCGAGTCGACGTCGGCCTGTGCCTGGTCCATCCAGCCAACTTCTTGCGCCGCCGCTGGCAAAGCGAGTATAAGCAGGGCAAGCGCGGCGAGCGTGATTCGGGACATACCAGGAGGAGACAGGAGAGAAGTGTCAACGTATGCCGCCTGCTCGTCGGTACGTCACGCCTCAGGCTCAATCTCGATCAGCGTCGCCCCTTTCGCTACGGCGTCGCCCTCGGCGACGGCGATTCGCGCGACTGTCCCGCCAGACGACGCCTTCAGTTCGTTTTCCATCTTCATCGCCTCCAAAATGACCAATCCCTGACCTGCTTCTACGCTATCGCCCTCAGCCACGAGTAGCGCGCGCACCAACCCCGGCATCGGCGACTTGACTTCGCGCTCCGCCGCTCCCGACGCGCTCCCGACGCCTAACTCTTCAAGCATCAGACTCCGCGCATCCTGCACACGCGCCTCGAAGCGGTGCCCATCCACTCGGAGCGTCAGCACGTCGCCTTCGCGCGCTTCGACGGTGACTTCGTGACGCGTCTGGCCGACCGTCAGCACGTAGTGATCCGGTCCGGCAGGCGTGAGCGTTGGAGAGAAGCTGGCGTCGTTCAGCGTGAGCGTGCCGCCGTCGCGCGTGAGGTCGTGAGCGGTATCGTCGAGGGTGACGCGGAGGGTATCGGGCATAGTTAGTCGTAGATGTCTTTTCGGTCGCCGAGATCGACGATGGTGACGATGCGAATAGTGTCTTCGACGTCGTAGATGATGCGGTATCTCCCGACGCGAATCCGCCAACCGTGCGGTAGTTCACACCTCCTCGCCTGCGTTGATAGCGCGGATAACCGTCTCGAAGTCGAGTACGTCGTCGCCAGACGTTTTTGCCTCATCATAGGCTCGCACCGCGTCCAGTTCGTCCAACGCCTCAACGAGTTCTCTATACCGGTCGATGTCGACCAGCACGGCGACGCGACGACCTGCGTCATCGGTTACATAGCGTGGAGCGGCGGTTGGCATGGTGGTAGGGAAAGCGGGTGCAGTGAAAACAGAAACGCCCCATCAAGTTTCTCAACCTGATGGGGCGTCTTGCTTGGAGCGAATGTGCTCAGGTCAGAGACCTTTACTTCTCCTCGCCTTCGTCGACGACTTCGAAGTCGGCGTCGATGGTCGAGTCGTCGTCAGCGGTGGCGTCTGCCGGTGCTCCGTCGCCCATTGGACCGGCTTCGGCAGCGGCAGCTTCCTGCTGCGCTTTGAGCATGTCCTCGCTGGCCTCGGCCCACGCAGCGTTAAGCTGCTCGGTCGCACTTTCGACCTCGGTCGTCGGCGCGTCGGGGTTGTCGACGGCGGTTTGCAGGCGCTCCTGAGCGGCTTCGATCTTGGCGCGCTTCTCGGCGGGCAACTTGTCGCCGTACTCTTCGAGGTTCTTCTTGGTCTGGAAGAGCAGCGTCGAGGCGCTGTTGGTCTTCTCGACCTGCTCGCGCTTGCGCTTGTCCTCCTCGGAGTTCTCGCGCGCGGCTTGGCGCATTTTCTCGATCTCGGCGTCCGAGAGGCCCGACGAGGCTTCGATGCGGATCGACTGCTCCTTGCCGGTCGCCTTGTCCTTGGCCGACACGTTGAGGATGCCGTTGGCGTCGATGTCGAACGTGACTTCGACCTGCGGGAGTCCGCGCGGTGCAGGCGGGATGCCGTCCAAGTGGAATTTGCCGATCGTGCGGTTGTCGACCGCCATCGAGCGCTCGCCCTGAAGGACGTGGATCTCGACAGACGGCTGGTTATCGCTTGCCGTCGAGAAGGTCTCGGACTTGCGCGTCGGAATCGTCGTGTTCGAGGGAATGAGCGGAGTCATCACGCCGCCGAGCGTTTCGATACCCAACGACAGAGGCGTCACGTCGAGCAAGAGCACGTCGGTCACGTCGCCCGAGAGCACGCCGCCCTGGATGGCCGCGCCGACGGCGACGACTTCGTCCGGGTTGACGCTGCGGTTGGGCTTCTTGCCGAAGAACGTCTCGACCGTACGCTGTACGAGAGGTACGCGCGTCGAGCCGCCGACCATGATGATCTCGTCGATGTCCGACTTGGCGAGGCCTGCGTCGCGGAGTGCTTTCTCCATCGGCGGAATCGTGCGGCTGACGAGATCGTCGACCAGCTGCTCGAATTTGGAACGCGTCAGGTCGAGCGTGAGGTGCTTCGGACCTTCGCTCGTCGCCGTGATGAACGGCAGGTTGACGGTCGTCTGGGCGCTGGAGGACAACTCGATCTTGGCTTTCTCAGCCGCTTCCTTCAAGCGCTGGAGTGCCATCGGGTCGTTGCGTAGGTCGACGTTTTCCTGCTTCTTGAACTCGTCTGCGATGTAGTCGATCAGGATCTGGTCGAAGTCGTCGCCGCCCAGGTGGGTGTCGCCGTTGGTCGATTTGACCTCGAAAACGCCGTCGCCCAGTTCGAGGATCGAGATGTCGTAGGTACCGCCGCCCAAGTCGTAGACCGCGATCTTCTGCTCGATGTCTTTCTTGTCGAGACCGTACGCGAGCGCTGCCGCCGTCGGCTCGTTGATGATGCGGCGCACTTCGAGCCCGGCGTCCTGCGTCGCTTTGCGCTGCGCGTCGTTGAAGTAGGCCGGAACCGTGACGACGGCTTCGGTGACCTTCTCGCCGAGGTAATCTTCGGCCGTCTGCTTCAGACGCTGAAGGATCATCGCCGAGATTTCCTGCGGCGTGTACATTTTGCCGTCGATCTGGACGCGCGCCGTACCACCGTCGCCGCTCTGCACGTCGTACGGAACGGTCTTGAGTTCGCTGCCGACTTCGTCGAACTGGCGGCCCATGAAGCGCTTGATCGAGAAGAGCGTGTTGCCGGGGTTGGTGATCGCCTGGCGCTTGGCCGGGGCACCGACGAGGCGCTCGCCGTCTTTTTTGAACGCGACGATGGAGGGCGTCGTGCGACCGCCTTCGGGGTTGGGGATGACGACGGGTTCGGAGCCTTCCATGACCGAAACGACGGAGTTGGTCGTTCCTAAGTCGATGCCTATAATTTTGCCCATGAGGGGAGAGGGGTTGGGTAAGAAAAAAGTCTTGCTAATCGGCGCGAGCGATTGAGCGTGTCCACTCGGCTCGCGGTTCTGCCCCACTGTTTAGCAAAGGCGGTGCCGACGCGCTTCGTCGTGTCAACATGGCAGATCGGCAGGTGCCGAGGGATGCGATTCGCACACCATCTGCGCGCGCGACTGCGCCGCGGCCTATTTTGAGCGCTCTCACCGATGCCTCTCCCATGCGCCATCTGCCCAACACCCTGACGATCCTGCGCGTCGTCGTGACGCCGCTCGTCTTTTGGGCCGCGTGGAAGGGCTATCTCCCTCGCGAGGAGATCGACTCGTTCGACCTGTCCAAGTTCTGGTGGACGAACATCGCGTTTACCACCTTCGTCGCCGCCGCGATCTCGGACTGGTGGGATGGCTACCTCGCCCGCAGATACGGGTTTAGCAGTCGGTTGGGCGCATTCCTCGACCCGCTGGCCGACAAAGTCCTCGTGCTGGGCACGTTCGTCGTGCTATCGTGGCTGTATCCCTCTCTCACGCCGTGGTGGTGTGTTGCACTGATTGCGTTTCGCGATGTCGGCGTGACCCTTCTGAGAAGCTGGGCCGAAGCGACCGGGCGGCACATCCAGACGAGCAACGCCGCTAAGTGGAAGACTGCGTTTCAACTGACGTATCTGATTGCGGTCCTCGTGTTTCTATGGGCGCGCACGTGGACCGGCTGGATGGCGGATCTGGCCGATGCCGCACTGTTTTCTAACCCCGTCCCCTTCCTCTTGCTGATCGCCGTCGTCGTCGTCACGCTGTGGACGGGATGGCTATACGTTCCACGCTCTTCCACGCCCGATGCCTAGAATCGCCGCCACTATCGCCGACGATCTGCTCTCCATTGGTGCCGTCGTGCTCCGACCCGACGACCCGTTTACCTGGGCCAGCGGCATCCAGTCGCCGATCTACTGCGATAACCGCCTGACCATGGCGCACCCAGCCGTCCGTACCCGCATCCGCGACAGCTTCGCCGAGCGGATGGAAAGTCGAGGCTGGAAACCCGACGTGATCGCAGGTACCGCTACGGCCGGTATTCCACATGCTGCATGGCTCGCCGATTTGCTCGGCCTTCCCATGGTCTACGTGAGGGGCAGTGCGAAAGAGCATGGCAAAGGCAATCAGATCGAAGGCGTCGTCAAGCCCGGACAGCGTGTCGTGCTCGTCGAAGACCTGATCTCGACCGGAGGCTCGTCCATCGCCGCCGCTGACGCTCTTCGTGACGCGGGAGCCGATGTGATCGGCGTGGCTGCCATCTTTTCGTACGTCATCCCCGGTGCCCACGAACGCTTCGACGCTGCCGCGCTTCCGCTCTTCACTCTGACGAACGTCGACACCCTGCTCCCCCGCGCCCTCGCGGTGGGAACGCTCGACGAAGCCGGAGCCGACGCCGTGCGCCGTTTTCGAGACGGACTGGCGGTAGGAGACTGACACTAAACCCGTTCGCTCCCTTCTCCTTCTTCCCAATTCGTCATTGCAAGGAGCGAAGCGACGTGGCAATCTGAGTCGATTACCAGCCTGCATAGCGTAACGATGCTCTCAGACCTGGTGCCGGAGTCTTCGTGACCGCGTACTGCTTCCCGACTGAACCCTCACCCAAATGACCCGCATCGAATCGCTCCATGTCACAGGCTACGGCCCTCTGCGCGACGTGCGAATCGACGGCCTGGGAGCGATGAATGTATTCGTCGGCCCCAACGGAAGCGGCAAGAGCCGCCTGCTCGACTCGCTCCTGTTTCTGCGCGACGCGTTGGATTTGGATGTGCCGCGCGCTGTCAAGATGCGCGGTGGGATGAAATCCTTGGCGAGTATGAATGGGCAAGGCAGATTTGCTATCTCAAGTCGCTTATCAGATGCCGCAGGCGATGTGTCTTTCTATACGGTTACAGTCTCGAATAAGGGCGAAAGCTACAAGGTGACGGAGGTTTTCAACCAAACTCAGTCCAGTGAATATGGGCTATGCATCGATGTAGAGGTTGAAGATGGAAAGGCAGTGATTACTGCTGTGAATGCCAATATGCCGGGTGGAGGTAGTGTGACCGATGTAACTGGTGATGGAAAAGAGCTATTTCTGCATAGTGCATCAGCATTTACCAACGCTGGGCATCTAGGTAAAGTGGTCCATCTACTATCTCAATCACTCTTCCTCGACCTCAGCATCGACTCATCCGACCGTCGCGACGCCGCCAATCTCCGCCCGCTTCCGACCGATCCCGACACCCTTGCTCAACGCGCACTCGAAATCAGCGAGCGTCATCCTGAGCAGTTCGAGCAATTGCTGGATGCGATGCGGCGACACATTCCCGGACTGCAGAACATCCAGA
>CAXBBB010000018.1:0-11659 GCA_963973615.1 uncultured Rhodothermales bacterium
TTATATATACCGGCGCTACCACAGAACGTGGATCATCCGCGCCGATTCCAATCACCGCATGCACGTGGTTCGGCATCACGATACACGCGTCCACGACGGCGTGCAGAAAATGGTCAGGAATTGTCATCAGACATTTGTGGGCCACACATCCGATCGCGTTTAATCCCATCACCCCGCGCTGGATTTCGCCAAACAGATGGCGCCGCTCATGCGTGCAGATCGTGACGAAATACCAGCCGGGGGCTGCATAATCGTATCCAGGCAAACGGCGTGAGCGGTGATGCGTCGCGAACTGATCGAAGTAGGACATGAGGGCAAGGCAGGTTCTCACCCATAGACACGTAGCGCCCTTACATGTAACGGCGCCCTACAAGAATCGCAGTCGCCCGCCTCCATTTCTCGCCAAAGACTCAACTGCGCGCCGTCAACCCTTCGCGAGAGTGGAAGTATGCTGCGGTATGATCCAGCTCTTCAACGCTTCGCTCGCATTCGGCGGGCGCCAGATTCTCGACAACGCCTCGTGGTCGGTCGCCGCGGGCCAGCGCATCGGACTCGTCGGCCCCAACGGTGCCGGTAAGACGACCTGCCTGCGCGTGCTGATGCAGCGCCAACCGCTCGACAGCGGCACGCTCGACATCCCCGGCGGCACGACCATCGGCTACCTCGAACAGGACACGCAAGAAGCCGACCGTGGCCTCTCGGTCTTGGACGAAGCGATGCGCGCCTTCGATCAGGTGCTCACGCTGCAAAAGCGCGAAGTCGAACTGACTGACGCCCTCGAAGCCGCGACCGATCATACGACGGACGCCTACGAGACCCTGCTCCACGACCTGGATCACGTCCACACCCGGCTCATCGCCCTCGATGCGCATACCGCCAAGCCCCGAACCGAAGCTGTCCTGACAGGCCTGGGCTTCGATCCGGCTGACTTGGACCGCCCGATGAAGACGTTTTCCGGCGGTTGGAAAATGCGCGTCGCCCTTGCTCGCCTGCTGCTCCAGCGCCCCGATTTCCTCCTGCTCGACGAGCCGCCGAACCACCTGGACATCGACTCCATCGACTGGCTCGAAACGTACCTCAAAGGCTACCCCGGCGCTGTCGTCGTCGTGTCGCACGACCGCTACTTCCTGGACCGGATGGTGACGCACACCGTCGAGCTCGTTCAGGGCAACGTGACCGAATATGCAGGTAACTACGCGTTCTATCTGGAGGCGCGCAAGGAGCGGCGTGAGTTGCAGAAGGCAGCATACGAGAACCAGCAGAAGATGATCGCCGACACCGAACGGTTCATCGAGCGGTTCAAGGCGAAGGCGAGCAAGGCGAAGCAGGCGCAGAGTAGGGTCAAGCAACTCGAACGAATGGAGCGCCTGACGCCTCCGCCCGAAGAAGCGTCGACGGTTCACTTTCGCTTTCCATCGCCACGCCGATCGGGGCGCGACGTGCTCAGCCTGAGCCGCTTCAGCAAAACGTATCAATCTGCCGAGGGGCCGGTCGAGGTGTTCAAAGACGCTGATCCGCTGGTGCTCGAACGCGGCGACAAGGTCGCGCTAATCGGACCTAACGGCGCGGGTAAGTCGACGCTGGCGCGGATGCTGCTCGGGTCGGAGCCGTTCGAGGGCGAGCGTACGATGGGCTATAACGTCGACCTGATGTATTTCGCTCAGCACCAGGCCGATACGCTCGACCCCAGCGATACCATTTTGCAGAGCCTGCAAGCCGTCTCGCGCGGTCACAGCGAGACCGAATTGCGCAGCCTCGCCGGGGCGTTCTTGTTCAAAGGCGACGACGTGCACAAGCCGGTCCGCGTGCTCTCGGGTGGTGAGAAGAGTAGGGTCGCGCTGGCCCGGACGATGCTCTCGCCCGCCAACCTGCTCATCCTCGACGAACCGACGAACCACCTGGACATGGCGTCGATTGGCGTCCTGGTCGAAGCGCTGCAGCAGTACACCGGCACGTTCCTCGTCGTCTCGCACGACCGGCACTTCCTCGACCAGCTCGCCAAGCAGGTGTGGCGCGTCGAGCACGGCAAGGTGCAGACGTTCGGCGGCACCTACGCCGAGTATCGATGGGCGATGGAGCACGGTACGACCGGCAAGGTTCAGGGGCCGTCGACAGCGACCGATCCGTCGAGTGCATCCTCCAACGCGCCAACCAAGCCGGCAGAGAAAAAGGCCAGTCGGGGCGGTGGGCCGAAGACCAAGGAGCAAAAGCGAGCCGAGGCGGCAGCACGTGCAGCGGGCAAGTCGGGCGGATCCAACGGGTCGAATGGATCGACGAACGGAAGCGCCGCGAAGAGTGCGCCTGCCCCTCAGTCGAACGGGTTGAGCGGCAAACAACTCGAACGCGCGCATGCCCAGATCGAAGCAAAGATCTTAGAGAAGGAGACCGAGAAAGGCTTTCTGGAGACGCGCCTGGCGGCTCCAAACGCCTACGACGATCCGGACGCCGCTGCTAAACTCGCGGCGGATCACTCGGCTATCGTGGACGAACTCAAAACGCTCTACGCCAAGTGGGAGCAGACCGCCGAACAACTCGCGGGCTGACGCCACTCTTTCCCAATCGACATGCGCTTCCTCTTCGCCCTCGTCTTGCTGGCCGCGTCGGGTTGCGCGTCGACTCCCGCTGCTGACGACACGCGTCCGGCGCATGTGCCGCTGACCGAGTGGTTTGCGTCGACGGGGCCGAATGCGCCGCGCTTGGCCGCCCACCGCAGCGGTCCGGCGCCAGGGTACCCCGAGAACGCGCTGACGACGCTGGAGCGGTCGGCTCGGCTGGGCGTGCTGCTGATTGAAGTCGACGTGCGCGCATCAGCGGATGACACGCTGCTGCTCATGCACGACCGCACGCTCGACCGTACGACGACGGGAAGCGGAAACGTCTCCGATACGCGCTGGGCCAACATCGCCGGGCTGCGCCTGATCGACAACGACGGAGACACGACCGATGCCGTCACGCCGACGCTTCGACAAGCGCTCCGCTGGGCACGCGACCGCGCGGTCCTGCAACTCGACCTGAAATCTGGCGTCGGCTTCGACGACATTCTACGCGTCGTCCGGCAGGAAGCGATGGAAGATCAGGTGCTCACCATCGTGTACGAGCCGGACAGCCTGGGCGCCTACCTGCGACGCGCGCCGAACATGGCGTACTCGGTCCCCGCACGCACGCCCGACGAGGTACGCGCCACGCTTGCCCAACCTGGAGCCGACGCGTCGCTGATGATCGGCTTCGTCGGCGTCGGTCCGAGCTACGACGCCGACGCCGTCGCGCTCCTGCGCGAGGCGGGCATTTTAGCGATTGGCGGCTACTTCGCCCCCATCGCCCGGCCTGACACCGTCGTCGTTCGGTTCGAGCGACTCGACATCGTATCCATCGACGACTTGCCCGGCGGAATCGAAGGGCTTCGGTGGGCGCGAGCGATCGGCGTGATCCGGTAGCTACCGCTCCATCGCCGTTCGTCCGTCGCGGCGCAGCGAAATAACGTAGGCGCTGCCTCCAGCCTGAGGGTCATCCTCTCCGGCGAGCAGATGCGTGGCGTCGAGCGCGACGGCGGACCCGAAGAACGCGCTGCCCTGGTCGGCGACCTGGACCGGCTCCCACTCGGCAGTCTGGGCGAAGACGTGGACGACGCGGTCGACGTTGGTCGTGCGGCCGATCTGCTCGTCGTAGGCGGCGGCCGCGGCGTGGTTGGGGCCAAGGGCAATCTGATGACCGAAGCGTCCGCCCCGGTAACTCGTCGGCGGCTTCAGGCTCGTCAACCGCTCAAACGATTCGACTCCGTCCCACGTCCACACGAACACGCGTCCCCGCTCGCCGCGCGCCTCGGGTTCGCCGATGACCACGCGGTTTCCCAGTGCGGCAATCGTCAGCGTCTTCCCGTCCAGCCCGTCGACCGATCCAGCGGCTTGCCAGCCTTGCCCATCGAAGCCAAAGGCAACCGCGCGCCCGTCTCTTCCCCGGCGTACGTCGGGTGCCGTGGCGATGACCAAGTCGCCCGAAAGCGCAACGTCCGACCCTAAGATTGCGCGGCGATCCGGCGAAAGAAGGCGCGCCGTTCGACTCCACCGGCCCTGGGGTGACCGCTCGTAGATATAGATCGAACCTCCGTACGCCCCCTTCTCGCCATCGCCCGAGGCGGTGACGGCGGCGCGGTTTCCGTCTAGCGCAACCGCGAACCCGAACGCGCCTTCCTGCACTCCGGACATCGGAGCCAACCGCCCGTCGTAGCGCCACACACCTGTCGTATCGCGCGCGAACGCGTACACCAGGTTGGTCCGAGCACCCTCGAAAAAGTCGCCGGATGCCGTCGCGAGCAGCAAATCGCCGCTCATCGCGATGCGACGTCCGAAGAACATACCGGGCTTACAGTCGGGCGCTGACAGCGTATCCGAAGGCAGCCATGCGCCGGTGGCGTCGGCGTCGAACAGGTGGACAGCCCCGCTACTCGGCCCGCACCTGTCGTGCGATGGAGCACCGACAGCGGCTCGCGTCTCACTCAAAGCAGCGGATGCGCCGAAGCTGTCGCCCACCGCACCAACGTGCGGGAGAGTCAGCGTCTGTGCGCTCAAAGGGGCTGCGACCAGAAGGGCAGCGAGAAGGAAAAGGCGAAGCGTAATCACCCGACTACAACGCGCGAGCGTCGCAGGGATTGCGTATCGCTCCCACTCCTCTTGCTAGGCCGCGGGCGATTCCGTCGAGGTAAAGGCACCCATTGCGCTAAACTTGTCCAGGCGTTGGTTGCGCAACGTGTCGGCGTCCAGTTCGCTCAGCGTGGCGAGAGCGGTCGCGATGGCGCGTCCGGTAGCATCGAACGCAGCCTTCGGGTTCTGGTGGGCACCGCCGATCGGCTCAGGAACGATGGTGTCGATCACGCCGACTTCGATCAGGTCGGGTGCCGTGAGCTTAAGTGCGCGCGCGGCGTCCTCCTTGTAGTCCCACGAGCGCCACAGGATCGACGAGCAGCTTTCGGGCGAGATGACCGAGTACCAGCTGTTTTCGAGCATCAAGATTCGGTCGCCGACGCCAATGCCGAGCGCTCCACCCGACGCGCCCTCGCCGATTACGACGACGACGATCGGGACCGGCAGCCTAGCCATTTCGAGCAAGTTGCGCGCGATAGCTTCGGCTTGTCCGCGCTCTTCGGCTTCCAAGCCGGGGAACGCGCCGGGCGTATCGAGCAGCGTCACGACGGGCTTGCCGAACTTCGCGGCCATCTTCATCAAGCGCAGCGCTTTGCGATAACCTTCCGGGTTGGGCATACCGAAGCGACGGCGCTTGCGCTGCTTGGTGTCGCGCCCCTTCTGGTGGCCCATGATCATGACCGTCTGATCGCGTCCGCCATAGCGGTTCCCCATGAACGTGGCCAGGCCGCCGACAAGCGCTGGGTCGTCGCCAAACAAGCGATCGCCGTGCATCTCGAAGAAGCCTTCGGTAAGCGCGTCGATGTAGTCGAGCGTGTAGGGCCGCATCGGGTGCCGGGCGATCTGGACGCGCTGCCACCGCGTGAGATTGCGATACACATTCGCCCGCAATTCGTCGACACGCTTTTCGAGGGCGCGGATTTCGGGCGAAAGATCGATGTCGAGCTTCTCGGCGTCGAGTGCTCGCATCTCGTCGAGCTTGGACTCGAGTTCGTAGATCGGTTGCTCGAACGGGAGCAGGTGCTTGTCGGACGTGGCCATGGGGCGGGGACTGAGGCGAAGGCTGAAAATACGTCGAGGCGGGGAAGCCGGCATGCGACATGACGGGAAGCGTCAGGGCGAGCGCATTCTCTACGGATTGGCTCTGTCTCAGTTTTTCCGACCGTCTTCCCTGCGAAGGCAGGGACCCACAACTGCCTGCCAAGCCAGAAAAGGGCGCCGGCCCTTACCTCACCTTCTAAAATTGGGCAAGCAAATCAGTCATCGGTGAGAATGCGCTCGCCCTGCGGGAAGCGTCAGCCCTGTCGCAACCAGCGGCGGAACAGCCTCCAGTCGATGCGCGCATTCTGGTGCTGTGCGTAGAGGCCATGCGCCTCCTCTGGCGTCTGCTCGGGCGCAACGGGAATCGGCGCGACGCCGGACCGCAATCCCCACGCGCCGGGCGGACGATAGGGTTGGTCAGGATCGTATCCGACGAGTGCCCGGCTTCCGCCAATCAATGATGGGGCCTGACGAATAGCATCACGCAGCCGATCCGAGCCGACGAATGAGGCGAATGGCGCGATCAGCAGCAGCCCGATTCCCGCCGTCACGTCGAGCACGCGTCGACGGAACGTGCCTCTCCCCTCGCCGACGATCTGATCGGCTTCGACCAGATCCAGCGAGTCGACCGTCGATTTGCCGATGACGTAGCCGCCGTGAGGCGCGAGCATCCGAAACTGGACGGGCAGATCCGATAGCGATTGCATCCATCCCAGCACGTCGTAGGTCGGCAGCGCATCGGGGCTGAACACGAGTTGATCGACCTCGCGCAGGCGGACGAGATCGCGCAGGCCACGCAGTGGACCGAGGTAGCGCGTCTGCCCGCGGCCCGGCTGATCGAAGGCGAATCCGACCAACGCGAACGGTGGGTTTGGTAGCATCGCCAGCCGCTCGGCCAGCGCATCGGCCTCTTTGCGCGGGCCGACGTACAGCGCTCTCCGTCCGCCCGTTCGCCGCCTGCGTAAGACGATCCGCCACCCCATCACCCAGACCAACGTCAGGAGGGCACCGACGACGACGATCCACCGGGAGAATCCGATTTGTGGCGCAAAGAACGACGCGATGGCCGTCGCCCCGAACCCCGTCGCCGCGCCGACGAGCGGAGGGCGAAGCCGCAAGCCGCGCAAGCCCATCCGGTAGCCGCCCGCCAGCAACGTCCCGACGACGGTCGCGCAGCCGAAGAAGAGCGCAACCCACAGGAAGCGTCCGACAAGCCGGTCGAATGCGCCGACGCGCAGCCATCCCGCGCCTACGAAAGCCACACACGCGCCGACCAAATCGAGCAGAAGTGGGAGCATTCGCCGCATCCACTGACTGGCAACGCTGACGGCGGCACGTCCGAAGATGGCGAGGCGTAGCGCGGTGTGTAGCGCGCCACCGCCCAGCTTTTCATCGCCCGCATGCTTCTCGGCGAACAGCAGCATGGCGCCGTAGAACACGCGGACGTAGCGCAGTTCGCCTTTTTTCGTGCTCTCGCCTTTGTAGTGGATGATGTGCGTGTCGGGCGTAAAGCAGATCGTCCATCCGGCCTGCTGGATGCGGTAGCACCAGTCGAGGTCCTCTCCGTACATAAAAAACGCCGGGTCGAACAGCCCCGCCCCTCCGCCGTGGACGGTCGACGAGGGATCGGGCGGCTCGTTTGGCGGAGGCTCGGCGGGCGGATCGAGTAGCGGCTCGTCGGCTCGTGAGCGGTGCAGGTAGAGCGCGCGCCTACGGACCATCATGCACGAACCCGACAACGCGTCGACTTCGGCAGGCTGGTCGCGCGGCAAATACGTCATGTTGTAGCGGCCCAAACGCGGGTGACGCGGAAACAGGCGGCTCAACCCACTGATGCGGTAGAAGGCGACTTCGGGCGTCGGGAATGCGCGCCTGCTCTCGGGCGCAAACGTACCGTCGGGGTTGAGGATCGACGGGCCGGCGGCGCCGCAATCGGGCCGCGCATCGAGAAAGGCGACCAGAGCGCGCAGCGTGTCCTCCTGAACGACGGTGTCCGGGTTCAAGATGAACAGGTAGCGCCCGCGCGCCTGGCGGATCGCCTGGTTGTTGGCCTTTCCGAAGCCGACGTTGTCCTCGTTGGTGATGACGTGAACGTCAGGAAATCGCTCGCGCACCATCTCGACCGTTCCGTCGACTGAAGCATTGTCGACTACGAACGTCTCTACGTTCAGCCGCTCGGACGCGCGCGAAACCGAACGGAGCGCCTGCTCGAGGAAGGCACGCACGTTGTACGTGACGATGACGACCGATACGTCGAGGATCGGTCCGTCGGCGACGGCGGCGGGAGTGGAGTGCGACACAGCAGAAAACTACGCCGCCATCGACGCTTGGATGTCGGGCCTTCCCCTACGCATCAAGGCTCCGCCGACGTTCGGCGAAAATCCGTCGCGCGCTGGAGTTTATCCTACCGCTCTCTCCCCTGCGCTATGCTTCCCGACGTCTCGTTCGCCGCTCAACTCGCCGCCGTCTTCGGCATCGGACTGGCTGGGAGCGTTCACTGCATTGGGATGTGCGGCGGGTTCGCGATTGCGCTGGCACAGAAGCCGGGCAGTCCGCGCGGAATGGCACAAGCACGCTATTTCGCAGGCAAAACACTATCGTATGCCGCACTGGGACTACTCGCCGGAGCGTTCGGCAGCGCGCTTGCTCTGGTGCTTGGCCCACTCCAACACGTAATCGGCATCGGGTTCGGCGTCGTCCTGATCGCCGTCGGATTGCGGATGGCGGGCTGGTGGGGCGTCGGTGGGGCGGCCAACGTACCGGGCTTGGGAGCGGCGTTCGGATGGGCGCTTCGGCAACCGCCGAGTCGAGCCGCCTGGTCGCTCGGCCTGCTCAACGGACTTCTCCCGTGCGGCATGGTCTACGCGATGCTCGCGATGGCTGCCACGACCGGGTCGCCGCTCCAGGGCGCGTTGGTGATGGCGACGTTTGGCGTCAGCACCCTGCCCGCCCTCGCACTCGCCGCCCTACTGGGGCGCATGGCTCGCCCGATGTGGCGCGCGCGACTCAACACGGCAGCCGGAATCGCCCTCCTGCTCGTCGGCGGGTGGACCATCGTCCGCTCCCTTCCTGCTGCCCCGAGCGACGCGCTCGCTGATCCGCACCACGCCGAGCGCGTCGCGTTGAAAGGAGCCGACGAAGCGATGTGCCGGTGAGACTGGGGTGAGCGGTCGCGCTTCCACCCGCGTATTCGCTCTGCAGTATGACACTGGCCTCCTTATCCGGCCGGAACGGCACCGCGCCTCACGTCACCGCAGATACGCCCACATTACCAACGTAATTACGACACCGGCGGCAAGGAGCATCGCGAGGATGAACGACAACGCTTCTCCACTCGACGTCCCGCTCATCGTGTGGGGCGACTCCGTCTCGGCTCGCTCGATGGACTGTACCAGCGCCTCACGTGCGCGCTGCTGATCCGCTGCGGACCGAGCCGACTCGAAGGCGGCCTCGTACCCATCGACCTCGTCGTCCGTTGAAGCGCGGAACGTGCCCTTCGTGCTCCACGGCGTCCATCCGCTCGCCATTTGCGCCCGAACACGCCAGACGTACCGCACGTCGGTTTGAGGCAGCAGCTTGACCAGCGTCAGCGCCGACGACGGACCGAGCGGGAGATCCAGGTCGATGTCGGAAAAGTCGGGTGAGCGGGTGACCTGGAGGTGATACGCCGTCGCTCCATCAACAGGCGTCCACGACATGGGTACCGAGACCGAGTCGACCGGAGCGCCAGCCACGGGCATGAGCGGCGTCGGCGCAGCCATCGCGCGCATGCGGCGTCCGGGAATGGCAGAGGGGACGGTCGAGAACGTAGCAGGCAGCGTGCTCGTCGTCCACCGTCCGCGCGCGTCCTGGTGCCGCACGCGCCAGCGGTAGGTGTGCCCCGGCTCGAAGGCGTCGAATGCAGTCGCCGTCGCGTCGGACGTGCGGACGCGGCAGATCACGTCGGCAAACCGCTCGTCCTCGGCGACCTGCACTTCGTAGGCGTTTGCCCCTTCGACCGGCGTCCACGCAAACGTGACCGAGGCGCTGAGGGCCGCCTCGTCTTCGACCGGAGACGTCAGCGTCGGCAGTCGAACGAGAGCGGCGGCCGGGCGCTGAGCGGGCGGCTGCGCTGGCGATGTGGTGCGGGACTGAGACGAACGAGGAGCGGTAGGCGGAAGCGTGGGCATGATTGGGGTGGAATGTGTTAGCGAGTAGAATCGTCGGCGCGTTCGTCGTCGATCAGAATGCGGACGGCCGGCGTGCGGGTGTCGTCGAACTGGCCCGACCGGACGGCCCAACGGAAGGCGGCGACGCCGCTTCCGGCGAGCACGAGCGCCAGGGGAACGAGGATATAGAGGACGTTCATGAGCGTACGAGACGAGGAGAATGAGGCGCAGAAGCGGCAATCGGCTTGATGTCGTCCGGCTTGGCGTCGTCGCGCATCCGAAACGTGGGCTGCGTAACGGCCAGAAAGACGACGGTGAGCGAGGAAATCGGCATCAGGACGGCGGCGACGAGCGGTGTCACCAGTCCGGCGACGGCGAGCAGCGCTCCGACGATGTTGTAGATCAGCGAGGCGGCCAGCGTTACTCGAATGCGGCGCATCACGCCCCCAGCTCCGCCAAACAGCAGCGCGATGGGGGCCAGACCGGAGCGCGTCAAGAACACGTCGGCGGCCATTTTGCTGGGCGTCGTCCCCCCTGCCACGGCGATGCCTACGTCGGCCTGCTGAATCGCGGCCGCATCGTTGACACCATCACCGATCATCGCGACGATGCGGCCTTGGGCCTGTAACCGCTCTACAAAGGCCTGCTTGTCTTCGGGCGTAACGCCTCCGAGCGCACGTTCGGGCGCGATGCCCAACTCCTCCGCAACACCGGAAGCCAGGTTCGGATGATCGCCCGACAACAGGTACACGCTGCGTCCTGCGCCGTCCATCTCGGCGACAAACGCTCGGGCGTCCGCGCGCACCACGTCGCCCAGCCCCACGACGCACGCGGCCACGCCATCGACCGCAACGGCGACTGGTGTGAACCCATCGGCGACGGACTCGGCGGCGGCCTGCTGAATGTCAGAGGTGCCCCGATCTATCTGCGCCGCTACCCACGATGGACGACCGACCACTACCAAGCGTCCGTCGACGACCCCGGCGATCCCCTGCCCCGCTGTCGCCTCGACGCGCGTTGCAATATGGGCCGACTGCGCGTGATTGCGGCGATGGGCGATCAGCGCGTGAGCGATAGGATGTGGACTCGTCGCCTCGACAGCAGCAGCCAGATCCAGCGGATGCGTGCCGGGCCAGTCGCCGAACTCAACCGCGCGAGCGACGCGCAGGGCGCCTTCGGTCAGCGTGCCGGTTTTGTCGAGCACGACGGCGTCGACGTGGGTCAGGCTTTCCAACGCAGCGCCGCCTTTGACGAACAATCCAGCCCTGGCCGCGCGCCCCGTGGCGACGGCAACGGCGAGCGGAACGGCCATGCCGAGCGCACAAGGACAGGTGATGACGAGCAGAGCGGCTACGCGCGTCGCCGGATCGGGAGCTCCCGTCGCTAGCATCCAGGCGGCCAATCCTACGCTTATTGCGAGGACAGCCAAGACGAACGCGCCGCCCAATCGATCGGCGATGCGGACGACGGGAGCACGCGCGGCGTCGCGGTCCCGCACCCAGCCGAGCAGTCGGCCCACGCGCGAGTCGTCGCCCGCCGTCGTGACGCAAACGATCAGTTCGGACGCCAGATTGGTCGCGCCCGCCGTGGCCGCGTCGCCCACGTCTACGCCGACCGCTCGGCTCTCGCCCGTAACGACCGCATTGTCCAAGCGCGACGTGCCCTCGACGACGACGCCATCCGCCGGAACGACCGCGTGCGGGGCGACGACGACGTGATCGCCAGGTACCAACTCAGACGCGCGGACGCGCTCCGTCGCTCCGTCCGCTCCGATACGGTCCGCCGTCGACGGCAGCAGGTCGAGCAGGCGTTCGGAAGCGTCCGAGGCGATGC
>CAXBBB010000019.1:0-11566 GCA_963973615.1 uncultured Rhodothermales bacterium
CCGGACAGGTGATCGCCCCGCGCAACCAGACCGAAGCCGAGCGCACGGTACAGGCACGCGTCGCACTCGCTTCGACCGAAGATGTGTGGGGCCGACTCTACCAGCAGGCAGGTGAGCGCTATCAGCCTCCGATCCTCAACCTGTTCGACGACGCCGTGTCATCGGCGTGCGGGTTTGCCGAGGCTGCCGTCGGTCCGTTTTACTGCCCTGCCAACCGCGAGGTGTACGTCGACCTACGCTTCTTCGACGAACTGGCGCAGCGCTTCGGCGCGTCGGGGGAATTGCAGGCCGATTGCCTAGCTGGCGTCTGGGCGCACCACGCCGAGCGCGATAGTGACTTGCTCGAAGAGGGCGACGCTCAAGAGGCGTTGCGCGCTGCCGCCGCCGTCGGCGACGATGCTATCCAGCGCCGCGCACAAGGCTACGTCGTCCCCGATTCGTTTACGCACGGCACATCAGAGCAGCGGATGGAGTGGTTCCGACGCGGTTTCCAGAGCGGAGACTTCAACGGATGCGACACGTTCGGCGGAGCGCTGTGACGCCTGACCCTGGCCGGGCACGTCCAACGATCTTGCCAGGCCTCCCTCCGCTCGTTTGTCTGCATGGGTTTCTGGGACGCGCGGCAGATTGGTCACACCTATCCGCGCACTGGCATGCCCCTGTCCTGGCGCTCGACCTGCCCGGCCACTGCTCGGCGACGAGCCTCTCGCGTCGCAGCTACACAATGACTGGAGCGGCGCGGATCGTTGTAGAGGCGATGGAGGCGGCGCACGCCTCGACGTGGGAGCAGCGCCCTGCTCTCCTCGGCTATTCGATGGGCGGACGACTGGCGCTGCATCTAGCGGCCCACCATGCGGATCGATTCTCCGCTGTCGTCCTCGAAAGCGCGTCGCCTGGACTGCGCACAGCAGAAGCGCGCGCTGAGCGTCGCCGCCTCGATCAGACACGCGCCGAGGAAGTGACACGCGACTTCTCCGGCTTCCTCGACCGATGGTATCGAATGCCTCTGTTCGCCCTATTGCCGGACGAATTACGGCAGAAACTGATTGGGGACCGACAGGCACATGACCCGTCCGAGATCGCCCGCGCGCTCGTCGGCATGGGGACGGGAGCGCAGGCGTCGCTGTGGCATGGGCTGTCGCGGTTGGAGGTGCCGGTCTATGCTATCGCCGGGTCGTTGGACGCGAAGTTCGTCGGCTTGGCCCATGCGATGGAGGCGGAGTCGAACGGGCGGATCGCCGCGCACCTCGTCGACGATGCTGGGCACATGGTACACGCCGAGCAGCCGGACGCGTTTGCAGACCTTCTGGCGCGACTGTTAGAAGCGTAAACATGTCAAGTCTTGGAGACTTGACATGTTTGGACGACGACCCGCCCCCCGCGGTTGAACCCGTCCTGCACGCGCTCCGTTGAAACCGAACTTCCAACCGACTTGAACCCCATGACCGAGACAACCATCCGCCCTGGAGCCGACTGGCAAACCGCCGCCGAGTACACCGAAATCCTGTACCACAAGGCCGAAGGCATCGCCAAGATCACGATCAACCGGCCGCACGTACGCAACGCGTTCACGCCGACGACGGTCAACGAGATGATGCACGCCTTCAACGACGCGCGCGACGACGTGGACACCGGTGTCATCGTCATTACGGGAGCGGGCGATCTGGCCTTCTGTTCGGGCGGCGACCAGAGCGTCCGTGGCGAGAGCGGATACAAGGACGCTAAGACCGGCCACCAGCGACTGAACGTGCTCGACTTCCAACGGATGATCCGCAGTTGCCCCAAGCCGGTCATCGCGCAGGTAGCGGGATGGGCCGTCGGCGGCGGGCACGTCCTCCACGTCGTCTGTGACCTGACGATTGCCGCTGAGAACGCGCAGTTCATGCAGACCGGACCACGCGTCGGCTCGTTCGACGGAGGCTTCGGAGCAGCCTATCTCGGATCGATCGTCGGGCAGAAAAAGGCGCGCGAGATCTGGTACCTGTGCCGTCCCTATTCGGCTCAGGAGGCCGAGACGATGGGATTGGTCAATACCGTCGTCCCACTCGAATCGCTCGAAGAGACGACCGTCGACTGGTGCCGCCAGATTCTCAGACATTCCCCCATTGCCCTACGCTGCCTCAAATCCGGATTCAACGCTGCGCTCGACGGACAGGCCGGCGTGCAGGAGTTGGCAGGCAACGCGACGCTGCTCTTCTACATGACCGAAGAAGGACAGGAAGGCCGCAATGCCTATAACGATAAGCGCGACCCCGACTTCGGACAGTTTCCCAAGCGTCCGTAGTGGCCGCTTCGGTTCTCGCCCTGCTAGCCAGCGCCCGCCCCGACGGCGACACGTCGCGCCTGCTCGACTTGGTGCTCTCAGACGTGGAGCACGAAACGGCCGATCTCTTCGCCCTAAACCTTGCGCCCTACACCTACGGTCGGACAGAAATCGACGCTACGTTTCTATCGCTCGCCGAGCGGATGATCGACGCGGATGCTATCGTGCTCGCGACGCCGGTGTACTGGTATAGCATGAGCGGCGTCGCCAAGACGTGGCTGGACCGGCTGACCGACCTGACGACGATTCGCAAGGAGTTGGGGCGTGCACTGGCTGGAACGTCGCTCGCCGTCGTGTCGACGGGCAACGATGTGGTGGCTCCAGAGGGGTTCGACGTACCGTTTCGCCGAACGGCGGACTACCTTGATTTACGCTACGCCGGAATCCACTTTCAGGACGCCCGTTTGCCGTACGACACCGCCGCAGCGCGGGCGTTCGGCGCTTCCCTTGTGACATGACAGAAACCGCATCGCTCGCCCGCCCGTCGTGGCCCGCTGTCTGGCTGGCGGCAGCGCGTCCCAAAACGCTGATGGCGGCGCTGGCTCCGGTCGCTATTGGGACGGCTCTGGCGTGGACCGATGGCGGCTTCCATCTGCTCGCTGCCACGTGCGCGCTACTCGCAGCGGCGCTGATTCAGATCGGCACCAACTTCGCCAACGATCTCTTCGACCACTTGAAAGGAGCAGATACGGCCGAGCGCGTCGGTCCCGTTCGGGTCACGTCGGCGGGCTGGGTGTCGGCCGGGACGATGAAGATGGCGACCGCGCTGGTGATGGGGCTGGCGTTTGCGAGCGGACTCTACCTCGTCTGGCGCGGCGGCTGGCCGATTCTGGCGATTGGCCTTGTATCGATAGCCTTGGGCGTGCTCTATACCGCAACGCGCTATGCCCTCGCCTACACCGGACTGGCCGACCTCGTCGTGTTCGTGTTCTTCGGCCCAATCGCCGTCGCGGGCACCTACTACGTACAGGCGCTCGACGTAACGACGACGGCGATAGTGGCAGGCATCGCGCCGGGCCTGCTGTCGACTGCGCTGCTCGTCGTCAACAACCTGCGCGACTGGCGCGAGGATAAAGCCGCCGACAAGAAGACGTTGATCGTGCGCTTCGGCGAAGGGTTTGGCCGCGCGTTTCTGCTGACGTGCATCATCGGAGCCGCGCTAACTCCGGTTCTCGTCGTCGCACTGTCGGGCGGAGCGGGCTGGGGATCGTTGGCGGCGTGCCTGATCCTGATTCCCGGCTGGCGGACGTGGCAAACGGCGCGGCGAAGCGAAGGCCGCGCGCTGCTGCCGATCCTGGGCGAGACAGCCCGGCTGCTCGCGCTCTACGGCATCTTGTTCGTCCCCGGCTGGCTGCTGACGGCATGACGATGCCCCACCCTTCGACTTCGGTTTCGCTCTATCGCTACCACCTGCCGCTCGTACAGCCGATGCGGTTTTCGTGGGGCGAAGTCCGCCGACGCGAGGGGCTGCTCGTCCGCTATATCGCGGGCGACGCCGTCGGATGGGGCGAGGCAGCACCGCTGCCCGAGTACAGCCCAGACACGCTGGAAGAGGCCGAGCGCGCCCTCTTCATGGGCCTAGAAAGCTGGCGCGAAAGGTTGATGGGGGGCACGCTCGTTCCGCCTCCCCTGCCCGGCGGGCTACCGCCCTCGGCTCGAATGGCGCTGAGCGACGCATTCCGTGACGCCGCGTTTTCTAGGAGCGAACCACAATCGCTCCCCTCGCACATCGACATCGCGTCTCTGCTGACGGCCGCCGATCCGTCCGAGTTGCGACGCGAGACAGAGCGGGCGATGGCGGGCGGAGCGTGCCGCGCCGTCAAACTCAAAGTCGGCGGACGCCCGGTCGCCGACGACCTGCTCCGCGTCCAAACCGTAGCGCGCGGACTGAGCAGCCGAACGACACTTCGGCTCGACGCCAACCGAGCCTGGTCGATGCGCGAAGCGACGGCATTCTGGGATGGGGTGCAGACGCTCGGCATCGTCCCTGAGTTTATCGAAGAGCCAACTGCAGACCCAACTGAGTGGGCTGAGTTGGAAGCCAAAGGGATGTCGCTGGCCTTCGACGAAACACTGCGCCACTGGACACCCGACACGTTTCCGCACTGGCGTAGGGCAACCGCCGTGGTTCTCAAGCCGACGATCCTGGGGGGCTACGATGCGACGGTCAAGTGGATCGAAGTCGCCCACGCCCACAACGTCGCCCCCGTCTTGAGCGGCTGCTTTGAAAGTGGCGTCGGTCATCGGATGGTCGCCCTCGCCGCTGCTCAAACCGTCGCCCCTGCTGGCCTGGGCACCTACCGCGCCCTCGCCGACGACGTGCTAACCGACCGCCTCTCGCTCGACGGCGATTCGGCTCGGCCTCACCTGTTTCTCGGTGGAAGCGTCGACCTTGAGAAGCTGACGCGCATCGCATAGGTGGGTCGCCGATGTATTTCTCATCCAGAGGGTTACACTGGCGTGGATTCCGGGTCTAGCCCACGTCCTCACCCACCAATCCCAACGCTCATGCTCACGGATTCCTACTCCGAGCGAACACGCTCCGTACTCTTCGCCGACCCCACTGAACCCACCGATCCGCCGCCTGATGGCGACAGCGGCGGTGGCGGCGGTGGCGGAACCAACGAAGAACCCAACAAGCCACCGCCCACAAACGGTTGAGCCCTCAAATGTGGGAAACTCATAGGGGTGACAGCTTGCTGCCCCCACCGCACAGGTCTCATATTCCTCTGCGCTTAGAGCCACTCCCCTGCTGCCGCCGATTCGCCATCGGCTCGGCTCTTCGCGACGCCTCTCACGCCTTTGGGCTGGAGAGGCGTCGCCCATTTTCCTACTGCCGTACCCGCCCGCTGCCGATGCCTGGATTCTGCCACCTGCACTGCCACACGCACTACTCGCTTCTCGACGGCGCCGCCGACGCCAAGAAGCTGATCGCGCGTGCGTCTGAGTTGGGGCAGCCTGCCGTCGCGATCACGGACCACGGCAACATGTTTGGCGTGCCGCAATTCTACTTGGGCGCGAAAAAAGCGGGCATCCAGCCCATCATCGGCTGCGAGTTCTACGTTACGCCGTCAGGCATGGAGGATAAGTCGGACCGCACGCGCTACCATCAGGTGCTGCTCGCCAAAAACGAAGTCGGCTATCGCAACCTGATCAAGCTGTCGAGCCTGAGCTATACGGACGGCTTCTACTACAAACCGCGCATCGACCGGGCGGCGCTCAAGAAATACAGCGAAGGTCTGATAGCGACGACATGCTGCTTGCAGTCCGAGATCCAGCAGACGATCCTCAAGGTCGGCGAGGCCGAGGCGGAGCGTGTGTTCAAGGACTACCTCGACATCTTCGGCGACGACTACTACGTCGAGCTGCAGGATCATGCTATCGGCGATCAACGCAGGACAAATGTCGTCATGGCGCGACTGGCCGAGAAGTACGGCGTTTCGGTCATTGCGACGAACGACGTGCACTACGTCAACGAAGAGGATCACGCGGCGCAGGACGTGATGCTGTGCCTGCAGACCGGCTCGGACTACCACGATCCCGACCGGATGCGCTTCGATGGGACGCAGTTCTTCTTGAAGAGCGCCGGAGAGATGCAGGAGGCATTCTCACACGGCGGACTGGACGCCAAGCTGGTCGACCGCGCGCTCGACACCACGCTCGAAATCGCCGACAAGTGCAACCTGGAGTTGGAGATGGGCAAGCTGCTCATGCCCCACTTCCCGATCCCCGAAGGCTTCGCTGGACCGGACGACTACCTGCGCCACCTCGCCTATATCGGCGCCAAACCGCGCTACGGCGAGATCGGCGAAGTCGTGCGCGAGCGGCTGGACTTCGAGGTGTCGGTCATCAAGCAGATGGGCTATGCAGGCTACTTCCTGATCGTGCAGGACTTCACGACGGCAGCGCGCGAGTTGGGCGTCAGTGTCGGACCGGGGCGTGGTAGTGCAGCGGGATCGGCAGTCGCGTATTGCCTGGGCATCACCAACGTCGACCCGCTGCCCTACGACCTGCTGTTCGAGCGCTTCCTCAACCCCGAACGCGTCTCGATGCCCGACTTCGACATCGACTTCGACGACAGAGGGCGAGGCAAGGTGATCGACTACGTCGTCGACAAGTACGGGCGGCAGAACGTGTGTCAGATCATCATGTTCGGAACGATGGGCGCCAAAACCGTCATCCGCGACGTGAGCCGGGTACTGGGTGTGCCGCTCTCAGAAGCCGACCGCATCGCCAAGCTGATTCCGGACGGCGTCAAGGTCTCGCTCGCCGACGCGATGAAAGCATCCGACGAGTTCTCGAACCTCGTCCACAGCCCGGACACGAGCATCAAGAAGCTGATGCAGTTCGCCCAGGTGCTCGAAGGCAGCGCGCGGCACACCGGAGTCCACGCGGCGGGCGTCATCATCGCGCCGGGCGACGTGAGCGAGTACGTGCCGATCTCGGTCAGCAAGAGCAAGGGCGAGCAGGTCGTCACGACGCAGTACGACGGCTCGGTGATCGAGGATTTCGGTCTGCTCAAAATGGACTTCCTGGGCCTCAAAACCCTGGGCGTCATCCGCGACGCACTCGACCTGATCAAACTCAACCACGGCGTCGACATCGACGTGGACAAGCTCCCGCTCGACGACGCCAAGACGTTCGAACTCTACCAGCGCGCCGATACCGTCGCCACGTTCCAGTTCGAGTCGTCGGGCATGCGCGAGTACCTGATCAAGCTGCGGCCGACCGAGTTCAACGACCTGGTTGCGATGAACGCGCTGTATCGGCCCGGTCCGATGAAGTTCATCCCCAACTACATCGACCGCAAACACGGCAAGGAAGAGGTCTCCTACCCGCACGAGATGCTGCGCGGCATTTTGGAGCCGACGTACGGCATCCCGGTCTACCAGGAGCAGGTGATGCAGATGGCGCAGGTGATGGGCGGCTTCTCGCTCGGAGGCGCCGACCTGCTCAGACGCGCGATGGGCAAGAAGGACATGGCCAAGATGGCCAAGCAGCGCATCGTGTTCATCGACGGTGCAGCCGAAAAGGGCGTCGACGAGAAGACGGCGAGCAAGGTGTTCGACATCATGGCCGAGTTCGCGCTCTACGGCTTCAACAAGAGTCACTCGGTCGCCTACAGCCTCGTAGCCTACCACACGGGGTACCTCAAGGCGCATTATCCCGCCGAGTACATGGCGGCGGCGATGACGAACGAGATGGGCAATACGGAGCGCCTCGCCGTCGTCCTTGAAGAGGCACGGCACCTCGACATCGAACTGCTTCCCCCCTGCCTCAACGCGAGCGAAGCGCGCTTCACGACCGAAGACGGCAAGATCCGCTTCGGCGTCGGCGCGATCAAAGGGGTCGGTCTGGCAGCCATCGATCACCTGGTGGAGAAGCGCACTGAGGGTGGACCGTTCGACACGCTCTACAATCTGACGAGCTGAGTCGACCTGCGCATCATGGGCAAGAAAGCCATCGAAGGCATGATCCAGAGCGGCGCCGCCGACGCGCTCGAAGGCCACCGCGCCCAACTCTGCGAAGCACTCTCCGACGCCGTCAGCTACGGACAGAAGGTCCAGCGCGACAAACTTGCCGGTCAGAACAGCCTGTTCGGGGGTGGACCGCAGGCCGAGAGCATGGAGCCGACGCTTCCGCACGTCGAGGTATGGTCGCGCGGGCAGACGCTCAAATACGAGCGCGACTTGCTCGGCTTCTACGTCAGCGGCCACCCGCTCGACGCGTTTAGGCTCGAAGCCGAGACGTTTCGCACCATGCAGATCAGTGATGTCGAGGCGAGCGACGAGGACGAGCAGCCGCGTCAGTGGGGCAGCAAAGAGTCCAGCGCGCCAACGCAGCGCATCTGCGGCATCATCACGAACGTCATGATGCGCACCACGCGCAGCGGCAAACCCATCGTGTTCGCGACGATCGAGGACTACACGGGGCAGGCCGAAATCGTGCTCTTCGCACGCGAGTTCGACCGCTTGCAATCCTACGTCAAAGTCGACGAGGTCGTACTCGTGACGGGGACGACCGAGATGCGCGGCGGCGCCGTTTCGATCAAGGCGCAGGACATTATGCCGATGTGGAAGGCGCGCGATCAGTTCGTCAAGTCCATCGTGATCCGCCTCGACCTGGACCGCGCAGGCGCCGCCATCGTCCCCCAACTCGCCGACCTATGCGAGGAAAACCGAGGCATGGTCAAGCTCTACTTCGACCTCACCGGAGCCGAGTTTCCCCAGCCCACGCGGATGCGCGTCCGCAAGTTCGTAGTCGACCCGACGCCGCAGCTCATGCAAGGCCTGACGCGGCTCGTCGGACGACCCAACATCTCCCTCCTCGACTCGGCGACGGCTTAGCACACGCGATGCGTGTCCGGCTTTACGGTTTGGTAGCACGTGCGCAATGCAGGCGTAATGTGGCTCGGGTACTCTGATCGCGCTGCCAGCGGGTAGGGATCTATCGTTTTCCGCAGCCAGCACGCAAAGGCGAAGGCCTCGACGGTTGGGATGGCTGTCGAGGCCTTTTTTGCAGGGGTAGAGGCACAGGTATCCTGTCGACGGGGCATGCCCCGTCGCTACGGTGTGATAGTCAACGCCTGTAGCGCCGAGGCATGCCTCGGCGGAAACGCCAGCCAGTTGTTACCGCACGATGCTGCCCGGCTCGCCGTCGGCGGCGGCGAACGTCAGTTTGCCTTCGCGGTCTTCGGCCATCAGGATCATGCCCTGGCTTTCGAGTCCGCGCATTTTGCGGGGCGCGAGGTTGGCGACGACAACGACGCTCCGGCCTACCACATCCTCGGGCGCGAAGTGCTCGGCGAGTCCGCTCAGAATCTGGCGCTTCTCGAAGCCCAGGTCGACTTCCAGACGCAGCAGGCGATCTGCTTTGGGTACAGGTTCGGCGACCAGCACCTTACCGACGCGTAGGTCGAGTTTGGCAAAGTCGTCGAACGCGATTTCGTCGGCGAGCGGTGCGTAGGCCGCTTCCGGCTCGGCTTCGTCAGCGGGCACGGCGCTTTCGAGCCGGGCGCGCTCCGACTCTACGAAGTCGTCTTCGATCTTGGTGAACAAGACCGTCGGCTCGTTGACGGCATCTCCGGTTTCCAAAAGCGGGCGTCCAGAGTCGTCCCAGCCGAGCGTTGCGGTGGAATCGGCGTCGCCGTTCGGCGTCGAGTCGCGCAGGCCCGTCAGGTTGAGCATCGCGCGGAGTTTGGCGGCAGCGGTTGGGACGACGGGTTCGAGCAGGATCGACAGGCTCGCGCACAGTTGCAGGGCGACGTGGATCGTCGATCCGGCGGCGGCTTCGTCTTCTTTGATCTGATGCCAGGGCGCGGCGTCGTTGAAGAACTTGTTGCCGGTGCGGGCCAGGTCGATGGTCGCGAAGAGCGCGTCGCGGTTGCGGAAGCTGGCGTAGTGTCCGCCGATCAAAGCGGGCGCTTTCGCGATGGCGTCGAGCGCGGCCTGAGCGTCGGCCGTGGGCGTTCCAAGCGGCGGGACCTTGCCATCGAAACGGCGAGCAGTGAAGGTCAGCGCACGATGGGCAAAGTTGCCCAGCACGTCGGCTAACTCGCCGTTGACCCTCGACTGGAAGTCGGCCAGATTGAAATCGGCGTCTTTGGTTTCGGGCAGCATCGTGCCCAGGCCGTAGCGCAGTTGGTCGGCGTCGATGCGTTCGAGCGCGTCGTGGAGCCAGAGCGCCCAGCCTCGGCTCGTCGAGAACTTGCGGCCTTCCAGATTGAGAAACTCGTTGGCGGGCACCTGATCCGGCGTCTTCCATCCGTCGCGCAGCAGCAGCATGCCGGGGAAGATCAGGCAGTGGAAGACGATGTTGTCCTTACCGATGAAGTGAACGAGCCGAGTGTCGTCGCCCTTCCAATACGGCTCCCACGCATCGGGATCGCCGGTCTGCTCAGCCCACTCGCGCGTCGCCGAGACGTAGCCAATGGGCGCGTCGAACCAGACGTAGAGCACCTTTCCGCTCGCATCGACGCCAGCTTCTTCCGCGACATCCTCCGGGACCGGAATGCCCCACGGGATGTCGCGCGTGATGGCACGGTCGCGCAGCCCTGCCGTCAGCCAGCTGTTGACCTGGCCGAGCACGTTGGGCTTCCACCCCTCGCGTGAGGCGATGAATGCCTCCAGTTGCGGTTGCAACTCGCCCAGCGGCAGATACCAGTGCGTCGTCTGGCGCAACTCGGGAATGGCATCCGACAGCGTCGAACGCGGGTCGATCAGTTCGCTAGGCGACAGGCTCGTGCCGCACCGCTCGCACTGATCGCCGTAGGCTTCTTCGTAGCCGCAGTTGGGACACGTGCCCTTGACGAACCGGTCGGCGAGGAAGAGTTGGGCTTTGGGATCGTAGAGTTGCTCTTCGGTGCGCGTCGTCAGGTGGCCGTTTTTCCACAGTTCGCGGAAGAAGTCTTGCGCCGTCTGGTGGTGGATGGGAAGCGACGTACGGCTGTAGTGGTCGAACGAAATGCCCGCATTGCGCAATCCGTCGTGGATGATCGGGTGGAACGTATCGATGACCTCCTGGGGCGTCCGGCCTTCCTGTTGGGCGCGCATCAGGATCGCGACTCCGCCCTCATCGGAGCCGCACACGTAGACGACTTCCTCGCCCTTCAGCCGCAGATAGCGGACGTAGAAATCGGCGGGCAAATAGGCGCCTGCCAGGTGTCCCAGGTGGATCGGGCCGTTGGCGTACGGCAGCGCAGACGTGACGAGGGTGCGGGCAAAAGCGTCGGGCATGGGGTGCGGAATCAGGAGCAAGCAGCCTAGAACGCCTATTCGTGGCCTACAGGTTTCGGCTGTGCTCTAGCCAAACGCGACGGGCAATCAGATGTTAAGATTACAACTATATACCGCTTGCGTACAGTGAAGTTGAGCCGCATCTTGAAGGCAGCTTCAACCCCTTTGTTGCTCCTACCAATTGGGGACCTCGTCTCATCACACCAGTGTCCCAATGCGTCTCCGCTACGCTCCCCTCCTCGTCACGCTCACCCTCCTTGCGTTGCCCTTCTCGGCAAGCGCTCAAGAACATCCCGACCTGCCGAATGGCACGCTGAGCCTGCTCGGCACCCAGCTCAGTCCCCAGCCTTCCGATGCCGGAGGGGGCAACCACCTAACTACAGGAGCGAGGAGTTACCTCTCGCCCGTCCTCGAAGCCAGTACGCCCTTTACCATCGCGGGGCCGTTTTGGAAACCATCCGATATGGCTTCCGGCGAAGTCTCGATCGCGCTCCGAGCGAGCGCCGAT
>CAXBBB010000020.1:0-11519 GCA_963973615.1 uncultured Rhodothermales bacterium
GCTCCTGCCCCCATCGCCTCGGCTCCGGCTCCCCAACCTGCCACGCGCCCTACACCTGCACCAGTCGAGCGGGAGCCCGAGTCGACAACGGCGGAGCCGCACTACGCCAAAATCCACTCGCTTCCTCCGCGCAATGACGAAGACGGCGGCGTTCCGGACGAGCCGACGCCTCCCAAAAAGCCGACGCCCGCAGCGCCCGCTAAGCCGTCGACACCCGAAACCGCATACAGCAACCTCTTCGGTGCCCCTGCGCTACGCAAAGTCGTCCCGCGCGAGGATGGTCCCAACGCGCTAAGCGGAGACGGCGCCGCAGCTTCGAGTCGCGCGCCCGAGCCGACGATCCATGCCGCCGCGCCTGCTCCGGCTCCGGCATCGTCCGGCGTTCCCGGCGAGTTGACGAAGGTGTGGAAGACGATGGCTGAGCGCGTCAACCGCCCGGCGCTCCACGCCGTGATGACGTTTTGCACGCTGACCTCCGTCGAAGGCGATACGTTGTGCATCGGCGTGCCCGATCAGTCGTCGATGGGCGTGCTGCGCGAAAATCAGCAGACGCTCGAACGGATGCTAGCTCATCACACGCCCGGAGGTCCGGCGCGGCTGCGCTTCTTTGCCAACAAAGCCGAGCGCGTCAGCGCAGAAACCGGCACATCTGAGACTCCGTTGCAGCGCTTCACCCGTTTGCAAGCCGAACACCCCGTTCTGAGCGCGCTCGTCGACACGTTCGGCGGCGAACTCGTCCACTAAGACTACCCGATACCGATGGATTTCAATATGGCCGATATGTTCGGCAAAATCTCCGAAATGCAGCAGCAGATGCAGCAGACGCAGGCCGAACTCGCCAAGCAAAGCGTGACCGCCGAAGTCGGCGGCGGGCTCGTCACGGTGACAGCCAACGGAGTCCAGCGCGTAACCTCGATCAAGATCGATCCGACCGCCATCGTCCCAGACGACGCCGATATGCTCGAAGACCTGATCGTCGCGGGCGTCAACAAAGCGCTGGAAGATGCCGCTGGCCTCGCCCAAAGCGCGATGCAGAAGCAGGCTGGCTCGATGCTTCCTCCCGGCATGGACCTGAGCAAGTTCGGGCTGTAAGAGGGTATTGAGTTTTCTGAGATTCCGTCGTCCCGGCCCACGAGCCGGGACCCAGAAGGCCGAAAATGACACATCTCGCATCAGACCTCTGGGTCCTGGATCAAATCCAGGACGACAATCCTGAGGTTTAGGGCGCGAAAAGACGATCCTCAACTCCCTCTAAACCGGACTCGGTCACTCCAGAAACTGTCCCAGAAGCGCAAGTCGTTCGCGCGCTGCCAAGTCTGCGCACACATGCGGCTCAGTGACACGCAGCCGTCACTCACTCATTGTAGGTTGATGGGCTGCTTTCCCCTTCACCACCAGCCATGTCGTCGTTCACGTCCGAATCAGTCGAAGCGCTCGTTGAGCAACTCACCAAGTTGCCTACCGTCGGGCGCAAGACGGCGCAACGGCTGGCGTCGTTCGTGCTCAAGATGCCGCGCGACGAGGTGCTCGAAATCGCCCGGGCGCTCGTGGCGGTCAAGGACAAGGTCAAGTTCTGCCCGATCTGTGGCAACGTGACCGATTCGGTGCCCTGCGGCATCTGTCGCAACAGCCGGCGCGACGCGGGACTGATCTGCGTCGTCGAGGAAGCCAGCGACGTGATGGCGCTCGAAACGACGGGCGACTTTGGCGGCGTCTACCACGTGCTCGGTGGCGTCATCTCTCCGCTCGACGGGACCGGGCCGGAAGACCTGACGATCCGCGAACTCGTCGCCCGCGTCAGCGGGGCGATCCGGCTTCCCGACGAGGTCGTTCAGCGGGCGAACGGATACGAGGTCGACGGCGAGACGCAGACGCCGCCTGCCATCAGCGAGGTCATCCTGGCCGTCAACCCCAACGTGGAGGGCGACACGACCGCGCACTATCTGACCATGCTGCTCAAACCGTTCGACGTGCGGGTGACGCGCATCGCCCACGGCTTACCTGTCGGCGGCGACTTGGAGTATGCCGACCCAGCGACGATTGCCCGAGCGATGGCGGCGCGGGTGTCGGTCTGACCCTCTCCGCGCGGTGGTGGAACGCCTCGCGCGTCCAGAGCGTGCGTTTGCGCTACCACCCATCTCCTGACATGAAGATCACCGTCCTCGGTGCCGGCTCCATCGGCGCGTCCATCGCCCGCGATTTGCAGCAGACCGACGACGTCGAGGCGATCCAGGTGTGCGATGCCCGCGCCCGCTCGCTCCAGATGCTCCAGACGACCATCGGAGGCGAGAAACTGCGCTCGTTCCAGGTCGACGCGCGCGATCTGACCGTCATGCGCAGCATCCTGAGCGGCAGCGACTGCGTGATCGTCGGCACAGCGCCCGAGCACAACGCTGCTCTCGCCGCGCTCTGCCTGAGTCTGGGCGTCCCCTACTGCGACCTCGGGGGCAACGACAAAGCGGTCCACCAGGTGCTCGCGCTCGACGAGCAGGCGCGCGAGGCGGGTGTCTGGCTGATGCCCAACTGCGGACTGGCCCCGGGGCTGGTCAACGTGCTGTGCCTGCATGCCGTCGAGCGCTTCGACGAAGTCGACGCCGTTCAGCTCCGCGTCGGGGACGTGCCGGCCATCCCCAAGCCGCCGTTCAACTTCTCGATCTCGTGGTCCGCCGACAAAGTGATCGAGGATTATAGCAACGCGTCGCGTCAGATCGAAGACGGCGAGATCGTCGAGCGCCCCGCGCTGAGCGGACTCGAATCGGTTTCGTTCGAGCCGCCCTTCGACCAGATGGAAGCCTTCAATACCCAAGGTGGCTTGGCGACTCTCACCGACGCGCTTAAAGGTCGTGTTCGCACGCTCGATCACAAGACGATCCGCTGGCCCGGCCACGCTCAGCAAATGCGGTTTTTACTGGAACTGGGCTTCGCCGAGCGCAAAACCATCGACGTACGCACCCACCTGACGTATCGCGACGTGCTCGTGCGACGGATGCGGCAACGCCTGAGCAGCGACCAGGAAGACGTGCTGCTGATGCGCGTCCTCGTACGTGGAATCCTAAGCGGAAAAAAACAGACCATCGTCTACCAGATGGTCGAGCGCTACGACGAAGCCGACCAGGTGTCCGCGATGAAGAACGCCACCAGCGCGGCCACCAGCGCGGCGGCCTTGATGTTGGCGAGGGGCGAGATCGAAGGCGGAGGCGCGTCGCCTGCCGAACACGTCGTCGACAAAGCGGCGTACCTGCGTCACGTGCAAGAGCGCGGGTTGACCATCACGGAAACCGTCTACGACGGCTGGCGCGATGTGCACGACCCGAGTGAGGGCGACGCCACGGTTCAGCCTGCCGAAGCGATCACGCTATAGACGGTTTCCCAAAGCCAGTCCGCTGAACCGATCGCTCTCCTACTTTCGCTGGCGGTACTCGGTCGTGAGCACACCGTCGTAGCCCCAGTTTTCCGGGTCGACGAGGTCGAGGACGACGTGGATATGTTCGGGCTTCTTGCCCAGCACGCGCACGAGCGAATCAGTCGCGTCGCGGACGAGTTGGGCCTTCTGTTCAGCCGTCACGCCGTCCTTGGTGATCTTGATGTTGACGTAAGGCATCGCGTCAACCTGCCGATCCGTAGGCGCGAATGGTCTGACCATTAAGAGCCGCTCCAGCGGATCCGCTCAGGTGAACGATCAAGTCGGCAATCGTCGAAGCGGCGACTCCCTGACCTTCTTGCCCATCGGCGAGCAGCGTGCTCGGGGCGACGGCATGCGCCGTAATGCGCCCGTCGTATTCAGATGCGACGGCTTCGACCAGACGCACGACTCCGGCTTTGGCTGCCGAGTACGCGGCTTGCTCGGCGACACCCTTGTCGGCGCCCTGTCCTGAGGCAATG
Source organism: uncultured Rhodothermales bacterium (assembly GCA_963973615.1). GTDB lineage: Bacteria > Bacteroidota > Rhodothermia > Rhodothermales > BA12 > CAXBBB01. The sequence continues at coordinate 3,883 of CAXBBB010000020.1, forward strand.
GCGATCAATCGGCCCTCACCCGTCATCAAACCGGCGGCGGCACGGAAGGCGAGAAACGTGCTGGTCAGGTTGAGATCCATCATCCTACGCCAGTCGTCTACTGTCGTGTCGGCGAGCGGGCTGCTGCTCCATCCGCCGACGGTGTGGACGAGCACGTCGACCGCCCCAAACTGGGCGCGCATCGCCTCGAAGCACTGGGTGACGGCCCCTTCGTCGGTTGCGTCGCACGGAAAACCCCACGCGTCGGCGCCTTCTGGCAGCGCTACGTCGTAGGCTTCGGCTTCGGTAGGCGTGACGAGGGCGATGGTGGCGCCGCGCTCGGCGAACGCGCGGACGACCTGCTGACCCAGACGGCCATTTGCGCCGGTGATGACGACGGTTTTACCCTGGAACTGGTCGGACATAAGAAGTAGAGTTGCTTGGGGGAGGAGCGAAAGAGAAATCGGCTAGCTGCCGGAAGTATGATCGTGGACGACGCGCCATCCGTCATCAAAGCGACGAAAGATGAGCGTAAACAGGCCGTCGGACGTATCGCGAGTGGTGGCGGCGAGTGCCCAGCGTCCGAAGACGAGGGCGCGGTCGGGCGAGAGGATCTGGATGTCGAGGTCGGAAAACGTCAGCGTTCCCATGGCGGCTCGGTCGGGGTATCCGGCGTGATAGGCGTCGCGCGCTGCCTGCCAGCCCTGCCGGATGCTGCCGCCCGAGGCGAAGCGCATGTCAGGCGATTTCCAATAGCCCTCCATGAATCCGTCGATGTCGCCCCGATTCCACGCCGCCACCTGCGTGTCCAGCACCTGCCGGATCTCCGCCTGAGCACTCGCTGTCTCCACCCCACGCGACGAAGCGCATCCCGTCAGGGCACTAATCGAGTAGCAGAGCACGAAGGTCGCGAACAGACGCGTTAGCAGGGTGGATCGTAGAGTAAGCACTTGAGGAGGCGGCGGTACGGCTGTAGTTTGAGGAGACAGAGCAAGCTCAGTCGGATTCTGACTCCAAGCTATAACGAAAAGCGTGCCCAAACTGCCGCGCCCATAGATCTGCCGCCGTTTAGCCGCTATCCTGCTCTTTCCACCGCATCCGAGACCAAACCTGAGAACTGCGTATCGCCTCCTGCTACTGACCTCTTCTTTTTGACGCCACGTGCCGCCGAGCCTACGGGATTCGCCCTTGACTCGGTCTACACGCAGTACGCATTTCGGCCTTGCCTTTCTCTTCTTCGGACGCTCCTCTTCGACCGACGCTCTCCTCGCGTCGTGCTCGCCCCGTCGCTAGCCTCTCCGCAGGCCGCGTGCTTGCAGGTTGCCTGGGAGCCGCCCTTGGCCTGACGATCCTGCTCGTAGCGTCGACGTCGGCCCAGCCGTCCGAGCGCGTGATGCGCCCGAATCGGGCGTACGCGGTTTCCGACACCGACAGCGTCCGCGTCGAGTTGCCGGACAGTTTCGACGTGCGCTCTCGCTTTGGTGGTGACTCGCTCATCGCCGGAAACGACAGTACGCTCGCCGACAGCCTGCGGCGCGAGCGGTTGCTCCGACGCTACCTGCCGCGCTTCAGAGGCGACGCGCGATCTGCTCAGATTTCGGACCGTCAGCGCCCGCTCCTTCCCCCGATCGGATCGGTTCTACGCCGACAGACGGTCCTCGACTCGACCGAATACGTCTACACCGTCAGTGAGCGCGTCGGCGACCGTGAGGTTCGCGTGCCGCTGCGTATCGGGATCGACGAGTATGCCGATCAACGCTTCGAGAAAGCCAAAGCGACCAACTTCGACAATTTGCTCGGCCGCCGAGCGCAGCAGCAACGCAGCGGCATCGGCCCGCTCGTCAACATCACGATTCCGGGCGGTCGTCAGAGCGCGTTCACGACCATCTTCGGCAAGAACGAAGTCTCGATCCGCGTCAACGGGTCCGCCGACATCAACGCGGGCTTCGACGCGCGCAAGAGCGATCAACTCGCCGCTTCGGGGCAGGACGGATACCGCGTCGATCCCAACTTCCGCCAGAACCTGCGCCTGAGCATCATCGGCTCCATCGGCGACAAACTGCGCGTCGACGTCAACTGGGACACCGAAAACCAGTTCGAGTATCAGAACCAGGTCAAGCTCATCTACACGGGCTACGAGGACGAGATCATCCAGAGCATCGAGGCCGGCAACGTGTTTTTGCAGACGCCGTCGACGCTGATCCGAGGCGGACAGAGCCTGTTCGGGATCAAGACGCAACTGCAACTGGGACGGCTCTCGCTGACGGGCGTGGCGTCGCAGCAGGAAGGCCAGTCGAATACCAAGACGATCAGCGGCGGCAGCGAGCGGACCGAGTTCGACTTACGGCCGTCGGACTACGACGAAAACCGCCACTATTTTCTAGGCTACTTCTTCCGCAACTGGTACGAGCGCGCGCTGGCGCAGCCGCCGAACATCATCGTCAACGACGTGCGGCGCGTCGAACGCATCGAAGTGTGGCGCTTGGATCAGGAGAGCGAGCAGGACCTGAATGCCCGAAACGTCGTCGCCTTGGTCGACCTGAACGAGACGCGCACGATCCTGAACCAGACCCCTGGCGACGGACTCTACACGACCGCCGAAGCGCCGACGCCGGCTCTCGATCAGTACACGGATGCCGACCTGACGACGCTCAAGGACGCCAACGAAGACAACACGATCATCAACCTGCTGAGCGCGAAGGGGCTGGGCAGCAAGGATTTCCAGACGGGCAAGTTTCGCCTGCTCGAAGCGAGTGATTACGATTTCAACCCGGCACTAGGCTACCTCTCTCTCCGGCAGCAATTGCGTCCGGGAGAGGCGCTGGCAGTTTCCTATCGCTACGAAAACGCTCAAGGTCAGACGGTCAAAGTCGGCGAGTTGGTTAGCGAAACAGGTGGGACAGACGGCTCGCTCGACGACACGCGCCTGATTGCCAAGCTGCTGCGTCCCGCCGATCCGCTCGCGCCGACAGCTACGACCGTGCCTGCGCCCTGGTATCTGGAGATGCGCAACATCTACCCGCTGCGTGGCGGTCGGCTGCGCCAGTCGGATTTCGAGTTGGACGTGGTCTATCAGCCGTCGGCCGGACAGCCGTCCGAGACGCTTCCCGGCGGCATCGGTGGCACGACGACGATACTCGAGCACCTGGGCTTCGACCGCATCCGGCAAGATGAGTCGCGCGGATCGGACAACCGGTTCGACTACATCCGCAACTACACCATCGACGAGGACAACGGGCGCATCATCTTCCCCTACCTCGAACCCTTTGGCCAGCGCATCATCGACGTGGCCCAGACCGGGCGCAAGGAAGAGGCGCGCAACACGCTCGCGTTCACGAGTCTGTACACGACCAAGCAGGAGCAGGCGCGGCGCGAGACCAAGTTCGACGTGTTTCGCATCCAGGGTTCGTATCAGGGCGCGTCGCAGAGCTTTTTCGACCTGCGCGCCTTCAACGGGCTGATCGAAGGGAGCGTGCGCGTGACGGCGGGTGGAAGCGAGCTGCGCGAGGGCAGCGATTACACCGTCGACTATAGCGGGTCGGGAACGGTCAACATCATCAACCCCGGCCTGCTGAGCGATGGGCGGGAGATCGCCATCGACTTCGAGCAGAACAACATCTTCAACATCCAGCAAAAGACGCTGCTCGGAGCACGCGTCGAGTATGCGCTGCCGAACCGTCTGCAACTGGGCGCGACGGTCTTCAACCTGTCGCAACGGTCGCAGATCGACAAGTTTCGTCTGGGCGAGGAGCCGATCTCCAACACGATCTGGGGCTTGGACGGACGCTTTCAGGCCGAACCCGACTGGATGACGCGCGCCATCGACGCGCTGCCGTTCCTGCAAACGCGAGCGCCCTCGACTATCGACATTAGAGGCGAGTTTGCTCAACTCTTGCCCGGCAACCCACAGACGACGGCGTTCCGCCAGACGCGCCGCGACCTTAACGACCGCGGCCTGGACTTCTACGCCGACGAACTCGACGGACTCTCGACCATCGACGACTTCGAGAGCTTTGAGAACACGACCAGCCTGCGCACGCCTGGCACGTGGCGCATCGCGTCGGCGCCCGACTCTATCGGCATCGTCGATCAAGGCATGGCGGGCACCACGACGCCCGACATCGTCGCCCGTACCTACTGGCGAAGTGCGCTGGCGTGGTACCAGATTCAGGCGAGCAACGAGGTCCGCGATATCGAAGCGCTGCGCCAGGTGGACATCCAGGAGGTGTTTCCCAACATCGACGCGCGCAACCTGTCTCAAGCCGAGCGGGTCCAGCCGACGCTCGACATGTTCTTGGATCCCCGCATCCGAGGCCCGTACAACTACAACCCGGACCTAGCGAGCTTTTTCCAGCAACCCGAAGAGACGTGGGGCGGGATGATGACCGACATCCCCGACGGATTCAGCGACTTCGCGCTCAAAAACGTCGAGTTCGTCGAGTTCATTTTCAAGCCGATCAGCGAAGGCGGAGCGATTCGAGATGGTGCGGTCTTGCACGTCGACTTAGGAGCGATCAGCGAGGACGTCGTGCCTGACGGACGCTTGAACAGCGAGGACGGCCTGGTCTTCCGCCCCGATGACCCCATCGGCGAGGTGACAGAGGACGATCCGAACGGAATACGGGTGCTCGCTCGCCGCCCGGCGAAAAGCTCCAACGGCAGCGTCGACTTTGATAAGGACTCGGGCCGCACCGAAGACCTGGGCCTGGACGGTTTCGTCAGCTACGACGTGAGCCGCTACCCCAACGATCCTCAGATTCACGAAACCGTTCACTTCGCGTCGTGGCTGGCCGCGATTGGCGCCCAGACACCCGTCAGCGAGTGGCACAGCGCCGAGATTCAGCGCTCGCTCTTCGACCCGTCGGCCGACGACTATTTCCACTTCTCGGATACGCGCTTTTTCGAGAACGCCAGCTTCTTCCCCCAGTCGCTGGGCCAGCACCGCTTCCTGCGCCTCTTCCCCGGCCAGGAGCTCAATGCCCAGCAGACGCAGCGCGAGTTGGCGAGCGAGGACCGCACGGACGCCATCATCGGAAACAGCCGCTACCCCGACACCGAAGACCTCAACCGAGGCTCTTCGATCGACCTCGCCAACAACTACTTCCAATACAGCGTCCCGCTCGACGAAGGCACGCTCGACGAACTCGGCGACCCGACGCGCGAGGGCGACTTCGTAGTCGGCGAAATCCGCCGCGACGACGGAAGTGGAACGGGCTGGTATCAGATCCGCATTCCCGTCCGCGAGTTCACGCGTAGGGTCGGAGACATCGAAGACTTCCGTGGCATCGAGACGATTCGGATGTGGATGACCGGCGTCGACAAACCGACGACGCTGCGGTTCGCCACGCTCGAACTCGTCGGCAGCCAGTGGGGGAAGAGCCTCAGTTTCTCGGAAGAACGCGGCGCGCCGGGAGACACGGCGACGGTCTCGATTTCGAGCGTCAACACCGAGGAAAACAGCGGCTTATATGAGACGCCTAACGGCGTGGTCATCAACCGTATTCTGTCGCAAGGCAACCAGGGCGCCAGATTGGCGCGCGAACAGTCGCTCGTGCTCGAAGCCGAGAACCTGCGCCCAGGCATCCAGGCGGGCATCACCAAGCCGTACAGCGAGCGCCCGCTCGACCTGCTCAAGTACTCCAACATCCGCATGTTCGCCCACCTCAACGGGCGCGCGAACAACCGGATACTCGACGGCGAAGAGGACCGCGGCAAGGTCAACCTGGTCCTGCGATTGGGCACGAACGAGTCGACCGACTACTACGAATACGAACAGCCGCTGACGCCGACGCGCATCCCCTCGACGACCAGCGAGGAGTTGTGGCGCAACAGCGTCAACGCGGTCAACATCGAGATCGCCGCGCTCAACCAACTCAAGTTCGAGCGTAACCAACGCGGCGTCCCCTTCGACTCGACGTTTACGGCCGAGCCGGGCAACACCGACGGCCTGCCCGACCCCGAAGAGTTCGCGCCTCCGGGCACCCGACTGTCGCTACGCGGCAACCCCTCGCTCGACCGCGTGACGACGGTTACCATCGGCCTACGTAACCCGGCGGATTCGACGCAGATCAACGATCCGTCGCTCCAGGTCGAGCGTGCTGTCGTCTGGGTAAACGAGCTGCGTGTCACGGGTTACGACGAACGCGCCGGAGCCAGCGGACTGGCGTCGGTCAACTTCCAACTGGCTGATTTCGCGACCGTACGCGGCAACTTCCAACAGCAGACCGACGGCTTCGGCGCGCTGACGAGTACGCTCAACGAGCGCGACCAGAACGCGTCGGTCACCTATGCCGTCTCGACCGACCTGCGGATGGACAAATTTCTGCCTCAGAGCGCCGGATGGAGCCTTCCCGTTTCGCTGAGCTACCAGAGCGATACGACGACGCCTCGATTCAGCCCCACACGAGGCGACGTGGCCTTGGAAGCCATCCTCGACGGCATCGACAATCAAGAAGTCGACGCCGAAGGCCGCCCCCTTTCGGACGCCGACCGGCAGCGGTTGCGCACTAACGAACTCGAAGCCGCCCAGACGGTCCGCTCGACACGCACGGCCAGCTTCCGCGCTAGCAAGAGCGGATCGAAGACGATGCTGCTCCGCCACACCGTCGACGCGCTGACGGTTAGCTATGCCACGTCGTCAAGCGACGCTCGCAGCCCGCGCAACCGCCTGAACGACAGTTGGAACTGGTCGAGTACGCTCTCCTACACCCTCCCCAACCAGGACCCGCGCACGTTGCGCCCGTTCTGGCTGCTCGACGAGGTCCCCTTCGTCGGCTTCATCGGAGGGCTGCGCTTCAACTACGTCCCGTCGACGTTCGGCTTTACAGCCCAAGCCCAGCGCTCGTTCGCGACGCAGCAGCAGCGTCCCAGCCTGCTCGTCGTCCGCGCCGACTCGATCCCCGAACGCCGCGTCAACCCCTTCCGCGAGCAGCACCAGTTCACGCACGGACGCGATTTCTCGCTCCAGTACAACCCGTTCAGCTTTTTGCGCACGTCGTTCGATACGGGCGTAAGCCAGGTGCTTAGCGTCGTCGGCGTCGATACCGTTTTTCAGCGCGTCGAAGTCGGCCCGGATGGGCAGGACCTGTTCACGCCTCTGACGCCCGCCGAGGCCTTCCTCCTGCGCGACGACTCGACGTTCAACACCAGCGGCGGATTCGTCGAAGAACGCGTTCGTGCCGTCGGTTTTGGACAGACCCTCAGCCGCGTCTTCTCGGGCGACGACCGCTTCCGTACCGATAGCTACCGGCAGAACTTTACCGCAACGCTGACGCTCCGCCTGCCCACGTCGATCAACTGGGCCACGCTGACGCCGACAGCTTACAACTCGCGCTATACGTGGAATAATGGCGCCGCCGGGCAGAACTTGGGTGCGACCGTCAGCAACGGTACCAGCGTGTCGACCGGACTGACGCTGCGGCCCAACGACTTCTTCCGCGGCTTCGACTGGTTCAAAGGCTTTGAGGACGAGCAGAAGGAGGCCGAACGCGAGGCTGAACGACGCCGTCAAGAAGCCGAACGCGCACGCGAAGCCGCCAAAGAAGCCCGGACCGCGCGCCGCGCAGCCGAAGTCGCAGAAGAAGAAGCCCGCCAAGCGGCCATCGACGCTGCGATAGAAAACGCGGACCAAACGCCTGCCGTCGACGCCGAGGACGAAG
>CAXBBB010000021.1:0-11513 GCA_963973615.1 uncultured Rhodothermales bacterium
GAAGCTTGGGTGCGCAGCCGCCTGATCGATATGCTCATCTCCGACCACGACCGAACGACCGACAACTACCGCTGGGCTGCTTTCGAACCCTACGAGCGCGACTCGACGCTGACAGGCGATGCGCGTACGCAAGGCAAGGTCTACGTGCCGGTCCCGCGCGACCGCGACATGGCGTTCTTGCAAGTCGACGGAATCGTGCCGCGTGCCTATCGACACTTCGCCGAAGCGGCCTGGCAGGATTTCGATGGGAGCTATGGATTGATCGGCGCGCTCAACAGCAAACCCATGCCGCTCGACCGACGCTTCGCCGCCGCACTCGACGCCGACGACTGGGCGCGTATCGCATCCGACGTGCAGGCCGCGCTCACCGACAGTGTGCTCGAAGCATCTGTCCGTGCGCTTCCGCCGCCCGTCTACGCAGTCTCCGGCGAGCAGACTCTGAGCACCCTGAAAGAGCGTCGCGACGATCTGGCTCGCGTCGCCCGCCGCTACTACCGCACCCTGGCCCGAGTCGCCGATGTGGTGGGCAGCGACAAGCACGAACGCTTCGAAGTGACCGAGCACGCCGACGGTACGACCGAGGTGGTGATGTTCAAGACGAGCAAGGAGGGCGAGGTCCGCAGCGAACTGATGCGGCGCACGTTCCGCGCGGGTGAGACAGACGAAATCCGCCTGTATGGAAGAGGAGGCAACGACCAGTTCGTCGTCCGCGGCGAAGGGCCGGGGCGCATTCTCGTGCGCGCGGTCGGTGGGCCGGGCGAGGACACGTTCGATCTGTCCGGCTCGTCTCGTAGGGGAAAGCGGCACTACGTCTACGACACGCCTCAGTCGACGCAGGTCGACGAGGGGCCGCGCACGCGCCTCGCGCTCTCCCACGATCCCGAAGTCAACCGCTACGACCGTATGGGCTTTGGACTGCGCCGCAAGCAGCGCACGCCGGTTCTGGGGTACACGCCCGATGACGGACTCATCATCGGCGGCGCAGTCGAGGCCACGCGCTTCGGGTTTCGCAAGAGTCCGTTTTCGCGTCGGCACCGGATACGAGCACAGTTCTCTACATCCGAGCGCGCGTTCGACATCCGGTACGACGGTCTGTACCGGCAGATATTCCGGGGGTGGGACTTGGAAGTCGACGCGTCGGTAGAGACGCCGGGAAACGACTACAACTACTATGGGCTGGGCAACGAGACCGTTGAGTCGCGCAGCAACAGCTTCTATCGCACAGAGTTCGGACGTGTCGCCCTGCGTCCGCTGCTGAGTCGAGGCATCGCGCCCGGCGTGACGGTTCGCGTGGGCTCCGACCTGGCCTACGTCGATGTGCAGGAGGACGCAGATCGCTTTTCGGGATCGACCCAGGCCGGTATTTCCGAGGGGACGTTCGGACGGTTGCTGTTCGCCGGGGCGACTTCTTCGTTAGACGTGGACGCTGTCGATCTCGACGCCAATCCGCGACAAGGCTTCCGCTGGCACACCAACGTGACAGGACGTGTCGGCGTATCGAGCGGCGACGATCCCTACGCCCGCGCCTCGTCCGCCTTCACGCTCTACCTCACGCCGACCGAAACGCGGCAGGTCACGATTGCGACGCGTATCGGCGCCGAAACGGTCGTCGGCTCGTTTCCGTTTTTCGACGCTGCCACGCTTGGTGCCTCGTCGGGACTGAGGGGCTATCGCAGTACCCGCTTCGCTGGTCGGACGGCTCTCTTTCAGAATCTCGATCTGCGCGCCGAACTGCTCACCTTTTCCGGCCTGATAGGCTACGGCGAACTGGGCGTGCTGGCATTCGTCGACAACGGCCGCGTCTGGACCGATGACGAATCCTCGCGGCGTTGGCATCAGGGCTACGGTGGCGGCCTATGGGCATACGTGTTCGATGCGGCGACCGTTGTGGCGAGCTACGGACGCTCCGTCGAAGGTGGCGCGCTATCGGTCGGACTGGGGTTTGCGTTTTGAGCCGCCCATGGCAACCATGGGAAACGAGAAAACCTGCCAGATCACGGAGATCTGACAGGTTCGAATCGGTGCGAGAGGGGGTAGGCTAGCCGACGTGCGCGCCGTACGCGTCGGCGTCGAGCAGGCCCGACAGATCCGCGTCGGCGTCGATCGTCATCTTGACCATCCAGCCCTTTCCGTACGGATCAGAGTTCACGAGTTCAGGCTCTCCGTCCAGGTCGGCGTTGATCTCGGAAATCGTTCCGGCGATGGGCGCGAACAGTTCGCTGACTGTTTTGACGGCTTCGACGCTTCCAAACACGCCTTCGGCCTCGACTTCTGTCCCCTCGTCTTCGATCTCGACGAACACGATGTCGCCCAGTTCGCGCTGGGCGAAGTCGGTGATTCCGATGGTGGCGGTCGTCTTGTCGTCCGAGATCTTGATCCACTCGTGATCGGACGTGTAATGGAGGTCGGCGGGAATGTTCATGTCGTCAACGGGAAAGAGGTGTGGCGAAAGATAAACCGGAGCTGAGGCCGGGTGGCTACTTGGCGGGCGGGACCAGTTCGAACGTCTCCATAAACTTGGTGTCGAAGTCGCCCGCCTGGAAGCGCGGATCGGCGAGAAGCTGCTGGTGGAACGGAATCGTCGTGTGGACGCCTTCGATGATGAACTCGTCGAGCGCACGCTGCATCTTGGAGATGGCCCGCTCGCGCGTCTCGGCCCGAACGATCAGCTTGGCGATCATCGAGTCGTAGTACTGCGGAATCCGGTAGCCCGCGTAGACGTGCGTATCGACACGAACGCCTCTTCCTTTGGGCGTGTGCAACGCCGTGATCAGGCCCGGCGACGGCGAGAATCCCTTGAACGGGTTCTCGGCGTTGATCCGGCACTCGATGCTGTGGCCCGTGATCGGGATCGTGTGCGGTTCCAGCTTGTGGCCCATCGCAACGAGTATCTGCTGCTCGATCAGGTCGACACCGGTCACCTCTTCGGTCACGGGATGCTCCACCTGAATGCGGGTGTTCATCTCCATGAAGTAGAAGTTGTGGTCCGCGTCGAGCAAGAACTCGACGGTCCCTGCGCCCCGATAGTTGACTGCCTGGGCGCCTTTGATCGCAGCCTCGCCCATGCGTTTACGCAGATCCTCCGTCATGACGGGCGACGGAGCTTCTTCGAGCAGCTTCTGGTGGCGACGCTGAATGGAGCACTCGCGCTCCCCATAGTGGAGGACGGTGCCCTGTCCGTCACCGAGCAGTTGGATTTCGATGTGGCGCGGCTTGGTGACGAACTTCTCGACGTACACGTCGGCGTTACCGAAGGCGGCTTCGGCCTCGCTACGTGCGGCGTTGAAGTTGCGGGCGAAATCGGCTTCTTTCTCGACGACGCGCATTCCACGTCCGCCGCCGCCCGCGCTGGCTTTGACGATGACCGGAAAACCGATTTCTTTCGCCACTTTCAGCCCTTCCGCTTCGCTCTCGACGACGCCATCCGAGCCTGGGACGACGGGCACTCCGGCGGCGCGCATCGTGTCCTTGGCGAGGCTTTTGTCGCCCATCATCCGAATCGTCTCGGCGGTGGGGCCGATGAACGTAATGTCGTGGTCCTCGCAGATAGCGGCGAAGTCGGCGTTCTCGCTCAGAAAGCCGTAGCCGGGGTGAATCGCGTCAGCGCCCGTCACTTCGGCGGCGGCGATGATGCGGTCCATCTTGAGGTAGCTCTCGCGCGACGACGGCGGACCGATGCAGACGGCTTCTCCAGCGAAGCGGACGGGGAGCGCTTCGGCGTCGGCAGTCGAGTAGACAGCGACGGTCTCGAGTCCCATCTCGTGGCACGTGCGGATGACGCGGAGGGCGACTTCGCCGCGGTTGGCGATGAGGACTTTTTTGATCATGGGCTGGGTTTGTGCAAGGTTTGGTAACCCCTTTTAGTCATCGCGAGGAGCGCAGCGACGTGGCGATCTCAGGGCTGGGTGTTAACTGTTTGTCCACCCTTTTGGCTTGATCCAAAAGGGCCAAAAGATCAAGGCTTACGCAAAATCGGCGGACGCGTCGCTGCGGTGCTAAAAACGTCCAAACTCGCTTCGCTCAAACAGGACGTTTTCTTGACGCTCCTCCGCTATGCATCTTGGTCGCCGATTTTGCTGAGGCCGGTCCTTGTATCAGCTTGCTAGAAAGGTAGTAAAGAGTAACAGGTAGTACCTGTTACGCCGGGTCGATGCGGAAGAGAGGTTGGTCGTACTCTACCGCTTCGGCGTTGGCGACGAGGACTTCGGTGATCGTACCGGCGACTTCGGCTTCGATCTCGTTCATCAGCTTCATCGCCTCGATGATGCACAGCACATCGCCGACGGCCACTTTGCTGCCGACCGAGACGAAGTTAGCGGAGTCAGGCGAGGGCGCAGCGTAGAACGTTCCGACGATGGGTGCGCGGACGGCTTCGCCCGCGGGCGCTGCTTCCTCTGCGGGAGCGGGGGCTGCGGCTTGCGGAGCTGCTGCCTGAGGCGCGGCCTGGGGCATCTGGGGTGCCGGAGCAGGTTGCGGCATTGGCTGCTGCGGACCGGCATACGGCATCTGGGGCGCGTACATCGGCGGGAAGGCCATCTGTGGTGCCTGCTGAACCAGCATCGCCGGAGCGTTGCGGCGCACGACTAGGCGCACACCGTCCTGCTCGATTTCGACTTCCTCGACGCCGCTCTCGGCGACGACGCGGAGCAGGTCCTTGATTTCGTTTAAGGTCATATCGGAAAGAGTCTAGCGGGAGAAAGAAAGGCGCGGTTAGGCGGCCGAGATGCGAGTGGAATAGCTGCCGTCGACGGTAGAGACGCGGATCAAGTCGCCCTCGTTGATGAACAGGGGCACGTTGACCGTCGCGCCGCTCTCGACGGTGACGGGCTTGGTGGCTCCGCTCGACGTGTCGCCCTTCAAGCCGGGGTCGGCCTGGGTGACGAGGAGTTCGACCGACGGAGACATCTCCGTCGAGATCGGCTGCTCGGTCGAGGCGTCGAACGAAACGTCGATCATGCCGCCTTCTTTGAGGTAGGCGCGACCGTTGACGGCGTCGGCGGGCATCGAGAACTGCTCGTAGGTGTCCGTCTTCATGAAGTGCATCCCCATGTCGTCTTCGTACAGGAACTGCACCTGCCGCTTCTCTACACGGACGGTTTCGATACGCTCACCGGCCCGAAACGTGTTGTCGACGATTTTGCCGTTGCTCAGGTTTTTAAGCTTGGAGCGGACGAACGCGCCGCCTTTTCCAGGCTTGACGTGCTGGAATTCGATGATCTGCCAGAGGCCGTTCTTGAATTCGATGACGAGTCCATTGCGGAAATCGCTGGTATCTGCCATGGGAGTAAAACTAAAATGCGAAGAGAGGGAGCGGCGTGCAGCCGGAGTGTCAGTGACACGAAGCGGACAATATAGCCGTCTCCCATTCCACCGACGATAGTGCGAACGGTTCGGAATCGGTATGGAAGCGTCGCAGATGCGGCGTCAGTCGTTCAACTCCGGTGTCGGTTGTGAACCTTCGTCGCGATGTGCGGCTGGCCGGGGGGCACGCGCAACCAGAGCCGAGTGCATCGGTATGGCCTGTGCAATCAACACTAGAGACTGTCCGTGCCTGCTCCTTCCATGTCGCCCGCCGCCTTTCCGCCGCCGTTCTATCGCTGGCGTCCGCACCCGTGGCACGGCCTCGACGCGGGACCTGATGCGCCGCACATTGTCACGGCGTACATCGAGATCACTCCATTCGACGGGGTCAAGTACGAACTCGACAAGACGACCGGCTACACGCGCGTCGACCGACCGCAGCGCAGCAGTTCGCACCCGCCGACGCTCTATGGCTTCGTCCCTCGCACCTACTGCGGCGACCGCGTCCGCGCCCTGTCTGGTCCTGGCGCCACACGCGGCGACGGCGACCCGCTCGATATTTGTGTCATCAGCGAGCGCCCCATCACGCGCGCCGACATCACGCTGAGCGCTAGGGTCGTCGGTGGCCTTCAGATGGTCGATGGCGACGAGGCCGACGACAAGATCATCGCGGTCCTGACGGGCGACCTGTTCTGGGGCCAAATCGAAGAGATCGCCGACCTGCCCGAGCGGATGGTCGAGCGATTGACGCACTACTTCGAGACCTACAAAATGGTACCGGGTGAGCACTCGGCAGCGTCCATCCTCCGCGCGTACGGACGCGATCATGCCGCCGACGTCATCCGCGCTTCGATGGCGGACTACGACGACGAGTATGGGGGAGGAGCATAGAGCAGATGGCAAGTGCCTTAGCGCATAGCCGGACCTAACGATTACCTTTGCGGCTGTCTCGTCCCACCTGACCCCTGCCGCATGTCCACCGCTCCCGCCGCCGACTCGCAACGCTTTTCGTCCCGCATCGGGCTGATCCTGTCAGTCCTCGGTATTGCCGTCGGAACGGGCAACATCTGGCGCTTTCCGCGCATCGTGGCGGGCAACGGAGGCGAGGATGGCGCCGGAGCGTTCGTCGTCGCGTGGGCGGTGTGCCTGCTGACGTGGAGCATCCCGCTGATCATCGCCGAGTACGCGATGGGGCGCGCCGGTCGCAAGGGCGTGCCGGGGACGTTTGGGCAGATCGCCGGGCCGAAGTTTGGCTGGATGGGCGCGTTCGTGGTGTTCGTGGCGACGGCGATCATGTTCTACTACTCGGTCGTGGCGGGGTGGTGCTTCTACTACCTCGGCGTGACGGTCGTCGACCCGCTGCCGTTCTCTACCGAGACGGCGTTCGGCGTCTGGAACGGATTCCAGGGCAGCCTGTGGCCGCTCGTCCTGCACGGAATGGCGATGCTGCTGGGCGGTCTGGCCGTCGCACGCGGCATCAAGGGGATAGAGAAGGTCAACAAGATCCTGATCCCGACACTTCTGGGCATCGTGATCCTGTGCGTCATCAACGCGCTGCGCCTGCCGGGCGCGATGGACGGCGTTGCCTACCTGTTCACGCCCGACTGGTCGACCCTAAGTAACGCGAGTCTGTGGCTCGAAGCGCTGACGCAGAACGCGTGGGATACCGGAGCGGGCTGGGGGCTGATCTTGACCTATGCAGCCTACATGGGCGCCAAAGACACGGTCGTCCGCAACGCGTTCATCACCGGCGTCGGCAACAACATGGTCTCGCTGCTGGCGGCGACGATGATCTTCGCGACGGTGTTCTCGCTGCTCGGTGCGCAGATGTCGCAGGCCGAGGTGCTGGGCGTGATGCAAGACAGCGGCCCGGCCTCGACCGGTCTGACGTTCATCTGGATGCCGCAATTGTTCGGACAGATGGCGGGTGGGAAAGCGTTCGCGATCCTGTTCTTTCTGGCGCTCTCGTTCGCCGCGATCTCGTCGCTGCTCTCGATGATCGAACTGGCGACGCGCGTGCTCGTCGACGCTGGAATCGACCGCAAAAAGGCTGTCGCAATCGTCGGTGGCGTCGGTTTTTTGTTGGGCGTTCCTTCGGCGCTGAGCGCTGACATTCTGGGCAACCAGGACTTCGTCTGGGGCGTCGGGCTGATGATCTCGGGCGCATTCGTGGCCTTCGCTGTGTTGCGCTTCGGCGTGACGAAGTTCAGGAAAGCGCACGTCAACACGCCGGACGATTGGCGGCCGGGACGCGTGTGGGACGTGTTGATCGGTTTTGCGGTGCCTGTTCAGGCCGTCGTGCTGCTGATCTGGTGGATGTGGCAGGCGGCGACGGCCTACTCGACCAACTGGTGGGATCCGCTCGAACCGTACAGCCTGATGACGTGCGTCGTCCAGTGGACCATCGTCCTCGGCGTCCTGATCGCCTCGAACCGCTGGCTGATGCGCCGCACTCTGCCGGACCTGACGCGCGACATGTGATCGGTCACCATTGCCCATCGCCACCTCCCGTACCGCCGTTATATAGAACGGCGCTGCACCGTCCAATCACGACGGCGCTGGCTCCACCACTCACCCCACCAACTGTCATCGCGAGGCCGAAGGCCGTGGCGATCCGGCGGCTTTCTGTTCCTCTGGGCGATTCGTGAATCGCCGCTACGCCATTCGATGATGCGCTTCTTTCTGCTCCTGCTCCTGCTCCTACTTGCTTCGCCGGTCGTCGCGCAGCCATATGCATCGCCGGATACGTTGCCGGTCCCTCCGGGGACGCCGGACGAACTGCTGATTCGACCGGAGCGGACAGGCTGGTACGAGACCTCGCGGTACGACGATGTGACGGCGTTTCTAGACGTGCTCGTGCCGATGGACCCGAAGATGCACCGCTCGTTTTATGGCTACTCGGTCGAGGGCCGCCCACTTCCTCTTGTCGTTTGGGGCGATGTGGCGGACGCTTCGCCCGAGGCGGTGATGGCGTCGGGCAAGGTGCGGGTGTGGGTACAGGCAAACATCCACGCGGGCGAGGTGTGCGGCAAAGAAGCTGTTCTGAGACTGCTGCGCGAGTTGGCGATGGGCGAGCACGCGGATTGGGCGGACGATGTCGTGCTGCTCTTCGCGCCGATTCACAACGCCGACGGCAACGAGCGCGTCCGGCTGGACAACCGGCCCAACCAACTCGGCCCGCTTGGAGGCATGGGGCAGCGTCCCAACGCCGACGGATTCGACCTCAACCGCGATCAGGTCAAGCTCGCCTCGCCCGAGGCGCGCGGCTTCGTCCGAGCGCTTCGGGACTATGAGCCGCACGTCGTGATGGACCTGCACACGACCGACGGCTCGTTTCACGGTTACCATCTCACCTATGCGCCCGGCCTGCATCCTGGATCGCCCGAAGCCACGACACGTCTTCTCCGCGACCGTCTGCTGCCCGACGTAACCGCGTCGCTTGAATCGGATGACGATCTGTTCGTCTACCACTATGGCAACTTCAACGGTTTCCGTCGCCTGCCCAACCAGGGCGATCCGGTCTGGAATACGTTCGATTGGCGCCCACGCTTCGCCACCAACTACGCCGGACTGCGGGGCCACCTCGCGATCTTGAGCGAGGCCTATAGCTACTTGAGCTTCGCCGACCGCGTTCACGCCACCGAACGCTTTGTCGAGGAGGTCATCGACTGGGCAGCGGCTCACCCCGGTGACGTGCGCGCTGCGTTCGACGCCGGACGCGCGATGCCCGACCAGGTCGCGCTGAACGCCAAGCTCAGCGATGGGCAAACGCGCCCGATCCTAGTCGGCAGCGTCGACACGCTCCGGCATCCGGCGACCGGCGAAACAGTCTTTCTGCGCCGCGACGCGGTCACCCCGACGCCGATGCGTGACCTGACCGCGTTCGATCCGCTCGATCAGGTCGCCCCGCCATCCTCGTCGCCGACACGCTGGACGAGGTCATCGAACGCGTCCAGGCGCATGGGTTGACCCTTGAGAGATTTGAGGGTGCGTGTACCGAAGCAACAGCGCAAGGCTTCAGCGTGTCTACGGTCGACGTGTCCGAGCGTCCCTTTCAGGGTGTCCGCGAAGTGCGTGTCGATGGAGCGATGACTTCTGCGTCCATCCCCCCATCCGGATACCACATCGTGCGGGTGCGCGACGGTGCTGATGCTCGAATCGCTGCACTGCTGCTCGAACCGCTCTCCGCCGACGGCCTGTTGAATTGGGGCCTGCTTCCCACTGCCGAATCGCAGCGGTTCCCTGTCCTCAGGCTCGACGACTCGGCCTGCCGATAGCACATGGTTGACGAAGTATGGGCGGGGAGAGTAGGTTGCTACCGTTCGTTCCTGCGCCTGCCCACCACCATGCGCTGTCTCCTCCTGCTTGCCACTCTGCTGCTCGGCCCTGCGTTGGCCGCGCAGCCGGTCGTCTACGAAATGCGTGCGTTCGGACTGGACGATGGGTTACCGTCGGACGTCGTGAAAGGGCTCCACGAAGACGCGATAGGCTTTATCTGGGCTACGACGCCTGACGGGATCGCCCGATTCGACGGATATCGGTGGCAGGCATTCGAGCCGGAGGACGGCTGCAACGACGGTGTGGCCGACTTCGCCGAGTGGGACGGCACTACCTGGACGCTCGGCGCGCGCGGCGTACTGTGTCGCCTCGACCCCGAGACCGACGCGTTCACGCCAGTCGTGCAAGCCCCTCCGGTAGCATCGGGTGCCTATCACTCCCTCCGGGGCGCGCCTACGGGCCTGTGGTTGGTGGCGACCACTGCGGACAGCCTGCGATTCTGGGATCCCGACCAGTCTCGGCTGGTGGCGTTGGGTGTGCCCACTGCGCCAGGGCGTCCTACTCCCGTTCGCGTCGCTGTAGACGCGGCCGGGCACTTGTGGGGGACAATCGGCGAAGCAGGACTGCTGCGTGCCACGAGCGACCGAATAGACATCTTCTCTACCCAACAGCTTTCGGCCTACCGCGAACTGTTTCGGGGCGACCCTATGGTCGTCGATGACGCCGTATGGGCATTCGGCAGTATGGGCAGTCTGGTGCGCGTTGGGCGAGCCGGGCAGATCGACCAGTTTGAGGTGCCGCGAGGAGCCGCACCAGGGGTAGGCGGGGTGGCCCACGCGTGGCGCAGCGGCTCTGTTTTACATGCGGCGATGTTCGACGGCCGCGTCTTGCGCTTCGATGTCGATGCGCGGACGTTCCTTCCACCGCTCGACTTGAGCGTGACCACCGGCGTAGATCCGGTTCGGGCAATCGCTGAGACGCCAGCTAGGACCTGGGTGCTGCTGCACGCGCGCGGACTGCGCACGCTTGAGGGCGAAGTACCTCTGATGGAGAATGGGGCTCCGGTCAACGCGGGAGGCGCTGCTCTTTTAGCCGATCGGACAGGCGCATTGTGGATCGGAAGGGAGGGGGGAGGGATAGTGCGGATACGCGTGCGACCGCGCGGTGTCGTCGCTCTGGCGCGGTTTCCTAATGATCAGGTTCCTGCTGCGCTGGCTGAGGACGCGCAAGGGGCAGTCTGGGTGGGTACCAGGGCGGATTTGCAGCGGGTGTCGCCGGGCGGTGCGGTGCGAACGTATCGCTATCAGCCCCAAGACGGACGCTCCCTGAGCGCCGTCGGGCAGGATGCACTCCACGTGTCTGCCGACGGAACAGTGTGGGTCGGGACGAGCAATGGCTTGTCGCGCTACGTCCCTGCATCAGACGACTTCGAACGGCATCTCGTGTTCTCGATTCGGGACCTTTCCCCCGGCTCGCCGCCCACCCGAACCGGCCAGTCTCCTGCCGAGGGTAGACAGGCACCGTTACCTGCGGATGGGGCTCCGCCCGGAAGCATTCGCAGGCCGCCCGGCATGGCACCCCCAACCGGTGCGGTCCGGCGCGCGGCTCCAGGTACACCGCCAGGCCGACGGCTTCCCGCGCGGCAACTTCCGTTGGAGGCCGCTTCTCGCTCGAAGCAGCGGCTTGCGGTTTATGCGCTCACCTCTGCTCCCAGCGGGACACTCTGGCTGGGGGGAGAGTCTGAGGGACGCGCATTTGTGGCGAGCTATGCCCCCAGCAACAAACATCTCACGTTCGCCTCGCTCCCCTCCGATTCGGCTCGGCGTATGTCAGCGCTAGGCTGGGTGGGCGAAACCCTGTGGGCGGGCACGTCGCGCCCCGCGCGCCTGATGCTGCGTGACCCGTCTACGCACGCGTTTGTATCCGCCGAGCTT
>CAXBBB010000022.1:0-11392 GCA_963973615.1 uncultured Rhodothermales bacterium
GTGATAGGAAGACGAGCGGCGAGGTCGGCCATGTGAGCGGCAGTGGGTTGTCCGTCCTGCCACACGAGTTGGTTCAGCATCGCCGCGTCGACGGGCGTGTTGCGTTTGCCCCAGGCGACGGGCAGGTGGGCGACGGGGAGGACGGGCCAGCGCGTATCGGCGACGGCTTCGAACGCACCTGTTTTAAAAGGTAACAGGTCGACGCCATCGCCGGTCGTGCCTTCGGGGAAGACGAGGACGGGCACGTCGGCGCGCAGTCGAGCCTGAACACGGTCGACGAAGCCGCCCGCCTCGGCGGGGCGTCCGCGCGGCACGAGGAGCACGCCGAACGTCCGCGTCATCGCGCCGACGATGGGGTAGCCGTCGACTTCCTCCTTGGCGGCAATCGCCATCGGATGCGTAGCCGCGAGCGCAAATCCATCCCACGCGCCCAGGTGGTTGCCGACGATCAGGCCCGGTACGTCGGGCAGTGGCGTAGCCACTTCGACCCGGAGGCGCGACGCCCGGCAAAACCGAATCGCGCACATTTGCTGCGCCCGAGCTTGGGCGCGAAACCGCTCGTCGCCCGTCGTTCCGCGCGCCAGCCAGCGGCCTTTCATCGTTTCCGCCGACAGCGACGCCATCGTGCGAGTGAGAGCGGCGGCTTCGCGAACTGAGATCATAGCCGAAAAGTAGGGCGATGTGATCTGACTCTGCACATCCACTTCTCCAAACCCGCCGCGTACGCATACCTTTACTGGCCTCAACCGATCCGACTCGCATGCCGCACCGTTTCTCCCTCGCCTGCCTGCTGCTCTTGTTCGCCGTCGTGCCGCTACGCGCCCAAGACGTCGACGCCATCGCCCCGATCACCAACTTTGTCGCGATCCAGAACGCCCGCATCGTCGTCGCGCCCGGCAACGTGATCGAGGGCGGGACGGTAGTCGTCCGCGACGGGCTGATCGAAGCCGTCGGCGCCAACGCCCGCGTTCCGTACGACGCCTACATAATCGACGGCGACTCGCTGACGGTCTACGCGGCGTTTATCAGCGGACTCAGCAACGCGGGCGTGCCCGAACTCGAGCGCGGCGCCTATCGCGAGCAGAGCGACAGCCGCAGCGAGCCCGAGCCGGACCGCGCCGGAATCCAGCCGCAGCGCGATGTGCGGACGATGCTCGACCCGTCTGAGTCTAGTATTAAAGCCTTGCGCGACGCCGGATTCGGAGCCGCTCACGTCGTCCCACGCGGACGCTTCCTGCCCGGTCAGGGTGCTCTGGTCGTCTTGGGCGGCGACACACCTTCCGACATGGTAGTTCGGGGCAAAACGGTCCAGTTCGCGCAGTTCGACGGCGCGTTGGGCGTCTACCCGAGCACGCCGATGGGCGTCATGGCCGTCATGCGCCAGTACGCACGCGAAGCGGCCCGCCGCAAAACGATCAGCGACACGTACGAGCGCGGTCCCAACGGCAATGCCCGCGCTCCCTTCGACCCGGCGCACGAAGCGTTCTTCCCCGTCCTCGATGGTTCGCAGCCGATGCTCTTCCACGTCGACGACGCCAACGAGATTTTCCGCGCAATCCGCCTGTCCGAAGACCTGGGTTTGAACCTGATGCTCGCCGGACTCCAGGGTGGCGAGCTGGCGGTAAACGCGCTGAAAACAGCCGACGTGCCGCTGTTCGTGTCGATGGAGTTGCCCAAGGAGATGAAAGAAGACTCGACGGCAGCCGACTATGTCCCCGGCACCCGCACGCCGGACTACGCGGGCGTCGACGCCGAACGCGACAACCTGCTCGCCCGCAAACGCGCCGCCATCGCTAGGGCCGATGCGCTCCCCGCCACGCTCCGTGACGCGGGGGTAACCTTCGGCTTCTCGACCGAAGAAGTCAAGGCTTCCGACCTGGCCAAAAACCTTCGCCGCATGGTCGCCGCCGGACTGAGCGAAGATGCAGCTCTCGCCGCCCTGACGACCGACGCCGCCCGTTTGTTAGGCGCCAGCGACGTGCTCGGGTCGGTCGAGCGCGGGAAGATCGCCAACCTGATCGTGTCCGAAGGCTCGCCGTTCGCCGAGAAGCCCGACGTGCGCATGATGATCGTCGATGGCAGAGTCTACGAGATGGAGGCGAAGAAGAAAGGCGCCGAACCCGACAGCAGCCTCAACCCGGTCGGTTCGTGGAGCATCGTCGTTCCGACACCCGAAGGCGACCAGACCAGCACGCTCTCGCTGACCGGATCGCCTGCGTCGCTCGAAGGAACGGTTAGCAGCCCGCAGTTCACGGCTCCCGCCGACGTCGACGAAGCCCGGCTCGAGGGCGACCAACTCACGGTCATCTTCACCGCACCGCAATTCGGGCGCTTGACCTTCTCGGGTACGCTCACCGCCGACACCTACGAAGGTACCGTCTCGGTTCCCCAACTCGGCTCGTTCCCCTTCACTGGCACGCGCGTCCCCAACTGAGAAAGCCCGCATCCTCTCAGCCCGTACGGGCGATTCATGAATCGCCCTGTTGCAGCCTCCTCCGCATGGGCGATTCATGAATCGCCCCTACACCTCCGCACCATGATCCGACTCTTGTTTTTGCTGCTCTTTCTGCCGCTTGCGGCGCAGGCGCAGATGATGGAACCCAAACCGTTCGACGGGACTGCGCCGACCGGCACGATGCTCATCCGAGGCGGTACCGTCCTGACCGTCACGAACGGCACGATGGAAAACACCGACGTGCTGATCGAGAACGGCAAGATCACGCGAATCGGCAGCGGGCTGAGTGCTCCGCGTGGCGCCCGCACGATCGACGCGACGGGGCACTACGTCATGCCCGGCATCATCGACGCGCACTCGCACGCAGGAACGAGCAGCGTCAACGAGGCGACCGTCCCGATTGCCGCCGAAGTCAGCATCGAAGACGTGATCGACCCGTTCGACGTGACGCTTTATCGCGCGCTTGCTGGCGGAGTCACGGCGACGCACGTCATGCACGGATCGGCCAACCCCATCGGTGGTCAGAATGAGACGATCAAACTGCGGTGGGGCTTCGCCGACCCGGACGCGATGCGACTCGAAGGTGCTCCGCGCACGATCAAGTTCGCGCTGGGCGAGAACCCGACGCGTGTCCACGGCGAGGGCAACGACATCCATCCGTCGACCCGTATGGGCGTTGAGATGGTGATCCGTGAGGGCTTCACGCGCGCTCAGCGCTACGCCGAAGACAAGGCCGCCGCCGCACGCGGCGACCGTCCCCACCCGCCCGCCTACGACCTGCGCCTAGAAACGCTCGCTGACATTCTCGCCGGCGACGTGCTCGTCCACTGCCACAGCTACCGCGCCGACGAAATCCTGATGCTGATGCGCGTCTTTTCGGACTTCGGAATCGAAAAGCTGACGTTTCAGCACGCCAATGAGGCCTTCAAGGTCGCCCCCGAACTGGCCGCATGGGGCGCCGGAGCGTCGATCTTTTCGGACTGGTGGGCCTACAAGTTCGAGGTCTACTACTCGACGGCCTATAACGCTGCGATCCTCGCGCGCAACGGCGTCATGACGAGCATCAACTCGGACAGCGGCGAACTCATCCGCCACCTCTACCACGAAGCCGCCAAGACGCAGAAGTATGGCGGCCTGACGGATGACGAAGCGCTCGCGATGATCACGATCAACCCGGCCAAGCAGCTGGGCATCGACGGCATGGTCGGCAGCTTGGAAGTCGGCAAGGACGGCGATGTGGCCATCTTCGAAGGCCACCCGCTCTCGGTCTACGCTCGCCCGCGCTACACCATCGTCGACGGACTCGTTTACTTCGACGACACAGCCGACCCCGACGACATTCGCTTCTACGTTGACCCCGAGACCAACGTCGACGATGCCACGATTTCGGGCCATGAGCACGACGAAGCCTGCATGACCGGTGTCCACGAACTCGAAGCCTTCGCCCGCGAAGCCGTCGCAGCACGCCGCTAGCACAAACGCCACCCCCTGTGACCGCAAGGGCGGAGGGGTGGACACACTCTGCGCCCACTAACACGCTGAGATCGCCACGGCCTCCGGCCTCGCGATGACACAACACAACCCATGAAGCGCTCCCTCCTCGCCCTCACACTGCTCGCCCTCGCCTTGCCAGCGCGCGCGCAAGATCCTGTTCAGAAAGCCGAAGCCGGACCGTTCGCGCTGACCAACTGCCGTGCTGTTACGGTAAGCGGCGGCGTAGTGGAAGGCGCAACCATCGTCGTGCAGGGTGGCAAAATCGCCCAGATGGGAGCAGGCGTCTCCGCTCCCTCAGGCGCCAAAATCATCGACTGTGCTGGGCGAAGCGTGTACCCTGGGATGATCGACGCCGGAACGCAGATCGGCCTGGTCGAAGTCAACAGCGACAGCCGCACGCGCGACTTCGCCGAGATCGGCAGCCTCAACCCGCAGGTCAAAGCGCTGACGGCCGTCAACCCCAACTCGGTCTGGATTCCCGTCACGCGCGTTTCGGGTGTCACGACGACGCTCACGATGCCGTCGAGCGGGCTGCTGTCGGGTGAGGCGGCTGTCATCAACCTGCATGGCTACACGCCCGAGCAGATGCTCGCCGCTCCCGACGCCCGCTTCCAGATGATGCAATACCCCGCATCTGGCCGCCGCGGTTCGTGGGACAGCCGCAGCGACGAAGACATCGAAAAAGCCGATAAAGAAGCCGCCAAAGCTCTCAACGACCTGTGGGATCAGGCCGAACGCTACGCCCGAATCGACTCGGCGCGGATGGCGAACGGAGTGGATCGCCCGGTTCAGTTCGTTCCTGAACTCGAAGCTCTGGCGCCGGTCGTCAACGGAACGATGCGGCTGATGATCGAAGTCAACCGCGCGTCCGATATCGTCAAGGCGCTCGAATGGGCCGAGAGCCGCGGTCTGACGAGCCAGACGATCCTTTCCGGCTGCCTGGAAGGATGGCGCGTCGCCGACACGATCGCCGAAGCCGGAGTGCCGTGCTTGGTAGGTCCGGTCCTGTCGGTCCCGACGCGCGAGAGCGATCGCTACGACAAAGCCTACGCCAACCCCGGACTGCTCGCCCAGGCAGGCGTTCGCATCGCCATCCGCTCGATGGACGGCAACGGCAACTACCGCAACCTGCCCTACCACGCCGGTTTCGCCGCCGCCTATGGCCTGAGCAAAGACGCCGCTCTGTACGCTGTCACCTTGGGCGCCGCGCAGATCTTCGGCATCGACGACCGCGCCGGATCGCTCGAAGTCGGCAAAGACGCCACGTTCTTCCTGTCCGACGGCGACCCGTTCGAGACGGCTACCGATGTGACTGAGGTGTTCATTCAGGGCTACCGCATGCCGATGACCTCGCGCCAGATCGCGCTCTACCAGGAGTTCTTGGATCGCGATCCCGGTGTGACCGAAACGCCCGACGGCTCGATGCGCTGAACCCCGAGTGGGTGACAAGGGTTAAACTGGCAGTTCTTCCCCTTCTGCCATGCCTGCCGCTACCAAACTGACCAAGCCTCAACTCGAGCTTCTTGGCTTGTTCGAGCGTACCGACTTGCCCGACGAGGACTGGGTCGCGATTCGGAAATTGATCACGCAGTATTTCGCTGAGCGACTAACGCGGAGCGCGAATCAGGTGGCCGACGCGAACGGTTGGACAGGGGAAGATTTTGAGCGGATGGCGCGTGAGCACTATAGAACCGGGCCTTCGACTTGAGACCGCGCGTCGTTCTCGATACCAACGTCTTCGTCGTGTCCCTTTCGGAGAGATCGCCCTACTACTGGATTTTCGAGGCGTTGATTGCTGATCGGTTTGAGGCCGTCGTCTCGACGCCGATTGTTCTGGAATACGAAGAGGTCATAGGCCGCCTGATGGGGCAGGCTGCAGTGCGGGATGCGCTCGGTGTATTGCATAACTCCATGAGCGTGATCCACACTGCACCGACGTTCCACTGGCATCTCATCGCCGCCGACCCTGACGACGACAAGTTCGTCGATGCTGCGCTGGCGGGGCGGGCCGATGGGATTGTGACGTACGATCGCCACTTCGACGCGTTGAGCAGCGTCGACTTTCCCCGCGTGCCCGTTTTGACGCCCGACGATCTGTCCCACCTGCTCCCGGCATAGTTTCGTATCCATGCTCTCCTCGCTAGCAGCCGTCGTCGCTATTGCGGCGTGCCATCTGTTCACGCATCGGCTGCGTGTGCTCGACGGGATTCCGCGGAGTCGGTGGCTATCGCTTTCGGGCGGGGCGTCGGTAGCGTACGTGATGCTGCATCTGCTGCCCGAGTTGGCCGAGCACCAAACCGCGCTGATGGACGCAACGTGGACAGGCGGTATCCACCACGTCGTGTATCTGCTCACGCTGGCCGGATTGCTGACGTTCTACGCATTCGAGCGCGCACTCCGCACCAACGAGACGCGTACCCCGATGCCGCATCCCGATGAGAGCGGCGAGGCGGACGATTACGACAAAGAGAACGGGGAGGAGGGAGCGCACGCGATCTATCGGCTGCACCTAGTCCTGTTCAGCGTCTACAGCCTGATCGTCGGCAACGTGATCTCCGAGTCGATGGAGGGACGCGAGTTGCTGCTGTTTGCCGTCGCGATGGTGCTGCACTTCATTGTCGTCGACAAGGCGCTGGCCGAGACATTCGAGCGTGGCTGGACGCACGTGGGGCGCTGGGTGATGGCCGCGTCGGTTCTCATTGGCTGGGCGCTGGGCACGGCGGTCGAGTTACCTCACGAGGTCGTCGCCTGCGTGATGGCTTTTCTGGGGGGCGCTGTCATCCTGAACGTGCTCAAAGAAGAGCTTCCCGAAGAGCGCGAAGGTCGGCTGGGCGCGTTTGTGGCTGGAGCCGTCGGCTACGCGCTGCTGCTGGTCTGGCTGTGATCGCTACTCTTCCGAATCGCGAGACGTATGTACCGGGTTGTGTTCGTCGTCATAGCGGTCGAGCAGGCGATGCGTGAGCCGAACGTATTGGTCGACGCACGCCGTCAGGCTGGCTTTGGCGACGCGTTCGCCGTCGGTGTGGGCTACGAGAATGGAGCCGGGGCCGAGTAGGAGCGGGATGCCCCACTTGTTGAGATAGGGCAGGTCGGTCGTGAAGCGCACCGATGTCGTTTCGAAGCCGCCGGGCGTGAACAGCACGAGCGGGTCTGACGCGGCAAGCACTTCTACTTGAACCTCAGGTCCAACCAGGTCGCGCACTTGTGCTTCGACGCTAGCCGCCGACGTAACCAGCCGGATTTGCAGGTCGGCACAGGCCGAGCCGGGAACGACGTTAGCGCGCGTGCCGCCTGAGATCACGCCGACGTTGACCGTCGTTTCGCCTAACTGCTCGCTGGACGGCCACGATGCGGTCCGTAGCGCGGTCAGCGCGTCGAGTAGGCGGACGATGGCCGAGTCGCCGTTCTCGGGATGAGCCGAGTGCGCCTCTTTCCCTTTCGTTTTCAGCCGGATGCGCAGCGAGCCTTTGGTGCCCGTCGCGAGTTTTCCTCCGGTCGGCATACCACCGATCAAGAACGCGCACTGCTCGGCGACCGGGTGATGGTTGGCTTCCTGCGCGCCCAGCGCGTTCATCTCCTGGTCTATCGTGAACAGCAGGCCAATGCGCGTCTCGCCCGCCTCAAGCAGCTTGGCGGCGGCGGCGAGTTGAACGGCAGCAGCCCCCTTGGCGTCGACAGTTCCGCGTCCGTAGACGTGCGTGTCGTCCTCATGTGCTTCGATGTCGCCCGGAACGGTGTCCAGGTGGCAGGCGAACACGACGCGCGGCGGCGATGTGGTCGTGGCGACCAAGTTGAAGCGGTTCGACGCCACCTGCTGCTGTTCCACGCGCAGGTCGAGGTTGCGCAGGACGGTTGCTACGTGGCGCACGACTGCAGCCTCGTCACCGGAAGGAGAGGGAATCTCGACGAGCGCGCGAGCGAGCGTGACGGGGTTCATAGAGGGCGAGGCAGGGCGATGGCGGTCCCCGCGTTGGACTTGCCGATGGGCGAGCGTTCCGGTGCGGATCGGCAAAGATACGAGCAGACGTGAGCGGCGCCGATGGCTCACCGGCTCTTCGCGCGCACGGAGGATCTGCGATTCGGGACCGCGACACCCGTAAACTGTGCCGCTATTCCATGTCGAAATCCGTGCCCGGTTCTCCTCTTTCTGACTGCGACGTCGTCTTCGCCCTCACTGGTGACGTGCGCCGAAACAGCCGCGCCCTTCGGCAACTGGCTGCGCTGACCGAGCGTGGGCTTTCGGTCACCCTGCTAACTGTGGGCCATGCACCGGTGGAGATGGAGGGCATCCGCGTTGTCGGGCGCAGCGAGGCGATTACCGGCGGGCCGCGGTTCTATCTGCGCAATCACCGCGCGCTGCTGCGTGACGCCTCGGCGGTCCGCGCATCCATCTACCACGCGAGCGACCTGTATGCACTTCCGGCCATGGCGAAGTCGGCAAAACGGCAGGGTGCGGCGTTGACCTACGATGCGCGAGAGTGCTACCCGCACGTCTTCGGAACCGTCGGAAAACCGATGGCGAGACGCTTCTGGCAGGCCCTCGAAGACGTACGGTATCGAGCGGCCGGCGCTGCTGCCCAACGCCGATCCTAAGGGCGCCCCGCCGTCGAGCCGTCATGCGCTGCACGACCATTTGGGGCTGGACCACGACGCCGATCTGGTGCTCTATCAAGGCGCGTTGACGCCGCATCGCGAATTGGAAACACTGGCGTCGACCTGGCCGCAGGTCGCCGCTCGGTGTCCCCACGCGCACCTCGTCTTCCTGGGCGATGGCCCGTTGCTGCACTCGCTTCGTCAGGCGGCGGGCGATGAGCGCGTCCACTTTCCCGGCGCCGTGCCACCGTCGGAACTGGCCGATCTGACTGCGTCGGCATCCGTTGGCGTGGCGCTGCTGGCCGACGTGTGCTTGAATCACCGCTATGCGCTGCCCAACAAACTCTTCGCCTACCTGAACGCAGGCGTCCCGATCGTCGCCTCCGATCTGCCTGAGATGCGGCGCGTTCTCACCGATCCATCGCCTGCGGGCCTGCTCGTGCATCCAGGCGATGCAGACGATCTCGCTCGCAGCCTCGTTTCTCTGCTGAACGACGCCCAACTACGCGCTCGCCTCGCCGCTTCTGCCCCGGCAATCCTCGAAACAACGGACGCCGACGGTGCTTTGCATCGTTTCGCCGACACGCTGGCTGCTCTAGCCTACCGCTCATGACCCGATTCCCCTCGCTTTTATTCGTCGTCCTGGGCTTGCTGCTCGTGCCGACCGTCGCTTGCGCACAGCAGCCCGTCGACCCGTCGCCCGCCGAAGGGATCGCGTGGCACCCGACGGTAGAATCCGCGATGGCCGCCGCCGAAACGAGCGGAAAAAAAGTGATCGTCGACATATTCGCGCCGTGGTGCGGTTGGTGCGCGCGCTTGCAGAAAGAAGTGTACGGAAGCGCCGAAATTCAGGCGTACGTCGCCGACAACTTCGAGATGGTGCGCGTCAACGGTGAGGAGTCCGAAGACGTCGTTGCGTTCAAAGAGTACACGCTTTCGTCGCAGATGCTGGCTCAGGCACTGGGTGCGAGCGGCTATCCGACGACCGTCTTCCTCGCCTCAGACGGCAGCTACGTCACCAAACTCCCCGGCTTCTCGGAGCCCACCGACTTCCTCAACGTGCTCGGCTTCATCTCGTCCGACGCCTTCCTGACGCAGAGCTTCGAGGAATATCTGGGCGCTGCTGGGGGCAATGAGTCGGGGCGGTAGGGTGTCTTGCAAACCGACCGGTTGACGCCATGGTGGATTACTCGGCTCTGATCCCGGAACTTCCGCAGTGGAACGGGGGCCGCGGCATCGCGATACTGGACTGGCTCGGTTGCATGGGCAGCTTCGACCTAGCGATCGGGTATACGGAATTGTTCTGGCCGCACTTCACCGAACGGGACGGATGCATTGTTCGGACTACCGAAGTGCCGACAGGGTCGTTGCAGTCTGCTTTGGATCAGGCGGGCGGAAGAGCGTCGCAGGTGGAGGCGGTCTACAACATGATGGTCCTGGTCGACTTGCACTCCGGCACTGTGATCGAACCTGGACAGACCGTCGGCTTGGCGCGTCCGGAGCCGACGTGGGAGCAACTTCTGTATTTGGGGGAGCGCTTGTGTGAGATGTGGCTCGAAAAGTTAAAACGCGACTTTCCGGATCGTCAGTTTCTTGTCCTCCTCAACGACAAACCGATCCCCCACCTTCAGCACTGGCCCCAGGCGAACCAACTGGATGACTTGGTCGTGACTGCTTTTCAACTGCCATAGCGAGGCTTTTCCAACTTTCCTTCGGCGAAAGGCGGTCGTAGGTTTCCGGCCCGCTGCGCTTTGAGTACCGAGTGCGTCCTGGATTGCTCACCTACCGCTTGCCATGCGTCTTACTGCCTCGCTCCTCGCCGTCATGATTTTCGTCGCAGGGTGCCAGTCTGAGGTCGAAGCGCCCGCGCCGTCCCCCTTTCCCAGTGGCACGCTCGTCGATCTGAGTCACGCGTACGACGAGGAAACCATCTATTGGCCGACGGCGAGTGGATTTCAGCTCAACGTCGACGCGCAGGGAATGACCGACGGCGGCTATTACTACGAGGCGTTTTCGTTTTCGTCGGCAGAGCACGGGGGGACGCACCTGGACGCGC
Organism: uncultured Rhodothermales bacterium; assembly: GCA_963973615.1. Lineage (GTDB taxonomy): Bacteria > Bacteroidota > Rhodothermia > Rhodothermales > BA12 > CAXBBB01. The sequence continues at coordinate 10,599 of CAXBBB010000022.1, forward strand.
CCGTCCACTTCGCCGAGGGGCGGCGGACCGTCGACGAGATCCCGCTCCAGGACTTGATCGGACCGGGGATCGTCGTCGATGTGAGCGAGGCGGCGCTGGCCGATGCAGGCTATCAGGTGACGGTCGCCGACTTGGAAGCGTGGGAGGCCGAGCACGGCGCGATTCCCGATGGCTCCATCGTCCTGCTGCGAACGGGCTACGCGTCGTTCTGGCCGGACCGTGTGCGCTACATGGGCACGGACGCGCGCGGACCGGACGCGGTTGCCCTTCTCCACTTTCCCGGCCTGCACCCGGACGCAGCGCAGTGGCTCGTCGACAACCGCAGCATCGCCGCCATCGGGCTGGACACGCCAAGCATCGACTTTGGCCAGTCAACGCTGTTCGAGGCGCATCGCATTCTGTTCGACGCCAACATACCGGCGTTCGAAAACGTCGCCGACATGAGCGAGCTTCCGCCGATGGGCTTTTCTGTGATCGCGCTGCCGATGAAGATCGGAGAGGGGAGCGGAGCGCCGCTGCGGATCGTCGCCGTCGTGCCCTAGCTCAGCCTTGGGCCGAAAGCCAGCCCGAGTCGTAGGTCGTGAGCAACTTGGTCAGCGCGTCGTGCCAGCGGGCTTCGGTGTCGTCGGCTTGGCGTCGAAGCCAGAAACCGTAGGCGGTATTGGCCTCGTATTTGGCCGTCCAATCGTTCTGAATCATCAGGTCGACGTCGGGGAGGAGGGTTTCGCTGCGGTCCGAAAAGGCGAAAACCGAGAAGCCGTTGCCTTCGAAGCTGCCCATTCCGTCAGGGATCG